>JAAOII010000030.1 GCA_015163845.1 Candidatus Portiera sp. | reverse complement strand
CAGTTAATAAGAGTGCCTTGATTTAAGTCCTTAACTATGTTAATTATCATATTGGACTCGGTAATGTTAAATACTCTTATTGGCAAATTATGGTCACGTGCCATAGTAATTGCCGTAAGATCCATTACTTGCAAATTCATATCGATAACCTTGCGGTAGCTTATCTCATTAAATTTTTCGCAGTCGCTGTTGGTCTCTGGGTCAGCCGAATAGATGCCATCAACCTTAGTCCCTTTCAGCATTACATCTGCTTTTATTTCTATGGCTCTGAGGCATGATGCTGTGTCAGTAGTGAAGTAGGGGTTGCCCGTGCCTCCACAGAAGATAACTATCTCACCTTCTTTAAGATATCGGTTGACATTTCGTGGGTTATGGGACTCAAGCATACCGTTTATTGGAACGGCAGATACCAACTTGACTCGAACATTATTCTTCTCCAAGGCATCTCTTAAGGCAATTCCATTAATGGCGGTAGCCAACATTCCCATTTGATCACCAGCAACTCGGTCCACACCAACTTTGGCAATTTGTTCGCCACGCACTAAGTTACCTCCGCCTACGACTATACCAATCTCCAAACCATCCTTGCTCAGTGAGTTTATCTGTGTTGCAATATTTTTGAGAATTTCAGAGTTTATTCCGATATTATCTTTGCCAGCGAGAAACTCACCACTTATTTTAAGCAGGATGCGTTTATACAGCATCAATCTTGACTAACTATTGCCAAGGGCATGACGAATGAATTTGACTTCCTTGACTTCTGATTCTTTAAGCAAGGTATCAATTTTTTGATCTGGATTCTTGATAAATGATTGCTCACTTAGAGACATTTCAGCACTAAACTTTTTCAATTTGCCCGCAACCATTTTTTCTTTGATGTCATCTGGTTTATTTTCGTCTTTTATTTGCGCCAAGAAAATTTCCTTTTCTTTGTCTATAAGTTCTTGTGGAATATCTTCAGGACGAACTGCTGCAGGATTCATTGCCGCTACTTGCATAGCAAGATCTCTTGCTAGGGTAGGGTTGTCTTGATCAATACTAACAAGTGCACATAGTTTGTGGTTGTTATGAACATAAGCCCCGACTGTCCCGCCTTTCTCTGGCATCATTACAGTATACTTACCAATGACAATTTTCTCGCCCATTTTCTGACTTATCTGACTAAGTTCTTCTTCTAACTTGGGTGTAAGTTGAGGAACATCATCTGTCAGCTGGGGTTCATTGTCATAGAGATTCTCAACAACTCTTGCAGCGAAGTCAACGAACTCTTCGTTACGTGCTACGAAGTCCGTCTCACAATTTATCTCCACGGAGATTGCTTTAGAGCTGGCTTCACTTTTGACGGCAACCACTCCTTCTTTGGCATCTCTAGCAGCTCTTTTGAGTTGCTTGGCTACACCACTCTCTCTGAGTAGATCAGCTGCTTTAGCTACATCTCCTTGTGATTCTTTTAGTGCATTTTTGCATTCCATAATGCCGGCACCAGATATTTCACGTAGTTCTTTCACTTTGGCGGCTGGTATTTCAGCAGATATTGCATCACCGCTATTAGAGTCCTTGGCAGCATTTTCAGATTCATTAGTTGGTTTAGTAGTATCGGGAGCTGGTTGTTGTTCTGCTACTTCAGCTTTACTATCAGTTTGGCTATCAGCAGCTTTACTATCAATTGCTTGAGTTGCTTGAGCATTTTCAGCATCTGCACTATTCCTACTCAATTTACCACTTATGCCAGTTGGCTCCGGTTTTTTCTCTTCTTTATTTTTAGAGGGCGAACGCATCATTGAATATTGCTCTGCTAACTGTTCTCCCTCAGTAAATGCTGAAGTTATTGCGTTTATAAACAAGGTTATTGAGCGGATGGAGTCGTCATTGCCAGGGATGATATAATCAATATTGTCAGGATTGCTGTTTGTGTCAACTATCCCCATAACTGGTATGCCAAGTTTGTTGCCTTCGGCTACCGCAATATGTTCATAGCGGACATCAACTACAAATAAAGCATCAGGCAAACCATTCATATCCTTAATTCCACCTATGTTGCGCTCAAGTTTATTCATTGCTCTAGTGCGCATCATTGCTTCTTTCTTGGTAATTTGCTCAAACATTCCGGTTTCTTGTTGTTTTTGGAAAGTGGTCAATTTGTTAATTGAAGCACAGATGATATTGTAGTTGGTTAAGGTTCCACCCATCCATCTATGATTTACATAATATTGACCAATACCAATTGCCTCTTGCTTGATGATATCACCAGCTGCTGTCTTGGTTCCGACCAATAATAGTTTTTTGCGATTCCTCGCTAGGTCATGAACAAACTCACAGGCACGTCTTAAGCCGATAAGAGTTTCTTCTAAATTGATAATGTTTATATGGTTGTAAGTTCCATATATATATTTTTTCATTTTGGGATTCCAATATCTCGATTGGTGCCCAAAATGGGCGCCTGCGTCAAGCAGGTCTTGAATAGTTGCTTCCATAATATTTACTAAGGGTTAATAACAAACACCGTCTCCTCTCTGCTAACATTGATACTCAAATGCACCCTAACAGAGATCTGGAGAAATGCGAAATAATTTAGTAACATTCTATCACACTATCTATCTATAGAGTGTTTACTTGCAATTTTTTTAAATTTATATAGGTTTGCAACTGCTCGTGAACTTATACACTTGAGAAGTTATTATGAAAGTCCTCCAAGATTTTATGATCTTCTCGGGTAATGAGTTCTGCTTTGAGCAACTCAACATGCCACTCATTGAGAGTTAGATTCTTAGCAGAAGGATCCAGATATGAATATCCCTCGCCTTCTAAATTAGAATAGATTTCTCTGACTAGCCAAGATAACTTGACCTGTTCCTCCAACTCTGCAAATGGGGGGCTGGTTAGTTCTATTTCAGCAAAGAAGTCATTCCTCTCCTGTGAAGGGATGGAGGAGTAATTGATGATTTGATAATCTTCGCCAGATGATCTTAAGCGATGACTAGGACTTAAGCTTAGCAGTATATTGGCTAACCAGGGCAGGATTGATACTGGCATGGGGCTATCTTGTGCTAGTGATCTAAATGCTTGATATAACTGCTGTTTGCAATGAAAGAATATTGCTTCCCCATGATATTTAGCACCTTTAGCAGTTGTAGCACTCCCATTATCATGCACAACAATAATATAGGCATAATATAAGTGTTTTAATGGGTTTAGCAGGTTGGTTGTTTTGCCAGCAAGGACCATGGATATGACTGAACAGTCCACCAGCAGTGCGAAGCAACTCTTTAGTAGTTCATAATGAGTCGCCTCTAAGTTATTCTGCCTATTCTGTCTATTCTTGGAAATATTTGCATTTGCATTTGTATTTGTATCTTGCCCCGATTGCTTATCAGTCAAATTACCATAGGCAGGTAATAGAGAAGATATTAAAGAAATTGAGGGTATTAAGAGCATTAGATAACCAAGCACTCCTAGATACAGAACTCTGAGTAGGTTGCTGATGAAATTGCCCAGCCAATTATCCATAGCTGCTAATCGTTCATTATCAGACATTTGCTTAACAGATGCTTTCACTAGATCATGCCAAGGTGGGCTTTTTTCTAATAAATTGTGAATGGGGGAAATCAAGGAGGAAACAGAAGGCGGCTGACTATTCTCATAGCATATTAGTGAATCGATTAGGCAACTGGTTTGCTTATCCAGATACTTATGTAAGTGAACATGACCTAGTTGCTTGAAGAACCAAGCATCTTGCCATTGATTAGCTGCTGCAGTAATCTGGTTTTTATCAAGTTGCTTGCCAGTAGGGGCGGCAATTAAGTTTGCCATTGAACTGCTGGATTTATGTGCTCTGACCAGATTGGACGCAGTGTTTAATGCCGTAATATATACGGACTTCTCACTTAAATAATCCTTTAGTAAACTTTTGTTGTCGCCATTATCGCCATTGCCATCCTCGCCATTCTCATTCTCACCCCTGTAGCCAGCGTTATTAGAATCATCATAGATTACTAAAGCATCGGGGATAAATAGGTTTGACTTCTTGTTTGTGGCAGTTTTATTTTCTTGCTGAGCTTCCTCAGCTTCCTCAATAGTTTTATCATCCAGTAAGACCCAGCACCCTTTCAACCTGCCACTATTGCCATTATGTTTCCTGTCTATTTCGTTAGTATTATCCAACTTATTAAGATTGCCGCTGTTAAATTTGACCTGCACATATATAGCAACTAAATCTGCATCTAGGTGCTTGATCGCTTGCTTAATTTTTGCTAGCTCTTGAATTTCTATCCCATCATTCTTAATATTTTTACCTCTCTGATTGGGATTGGGATTGCTTAAGGGCTGTTGGGACTGCTGGATTTTTTTCGCAGACCATCCTTGGCTGACTCGCGGGTCCAAAGTATGGCATAATATTTTGCCTGCGGCTAAGGCCGGCAATATGCTTTCTTTTTGGCGGGGACTAGCATATTGAGATAATAATGATGCAATGCCACAATTCATATTAGCTAATTCTTCAGCGACCTTAGGGGCAATGGCAGCAAGTTTGAGTAAAAGTAAATATCTTGCTTGGATTGACAAACCCTCGCCACCATAGGCAGTGTCTATGCCGAGACCGGCTACTTGATGAATTTCTTGCAATATTTCTCTACCACTGATATCTTCGCTTGTTTGAGACCTCTTATTAACTAGTATTTGTAGCCGATGATAATATTGATAAATTACTTTAAGTTCTTTGGCGGGCAAGGACTTGGCAGTTATCGGACTTAGTAAAGAATCTTGATTAGCTAACATTATGTCGCTGAGCCAGTCATCTTTTGCTGCCACACCTATATTTGCATTTACACCTATGTTTGCATCTACATTTATATAAGTATAATCTTGCTTATTGTGAAGATAATGAGATGCGAGTTTATCCAACCAAGGACGCACTAACAATTTTAGCCGCACTTGAGGAAATGCCATGGCAACCGATGGAGCCAAGACCAATAGATACCACAGCCAGTGAGAGCCAGCCAATAATAGTGCAACACAGACCGCCCCAGCCAGCAATAGCAACCAGCCCCAAAAGGGGACGACCAATTTATCCGCCAATAGACCAAGTAAGATCAAGCAGACAAACAACACAATAATAAACACCATATATCTCTGATATTATATAACATCGCAAGTGTCTCGCCTGTGCTGTTGCCTAAAAAATAATAAAGTGGGTTATAATAGTTTTATGAAATTTAGAAGTTTTGGGCGGGATCAGATTGTGGTTTCTGAAGTCGGACTGGGCTGTTGGCAAATAGGTAGCGATGCTTGGGGACCTGTTAGTGATGAGGCGGCTACTGGAATATTAGAGAAGGCATTGGAGCAGGGCATAAGCTTTTATGATACGGCTGATGTCTATGGTGCTGGGCGTAGTGAGAGTTTTGTTGGTGAGTTTCTAAAGAAACATCAATCCGCAAGAGATAGTTTATTTATTGCCAGCAAGGTTGGCAGAAGTGCCAAAATTTACCCAGATGGTTACACACGCACCAACATCACCGAGTCAATAGAGGGCTCATTACAACGACTAGGAATAGAAGCATTAGATTTAGTTCAAACCCATTGTGCCCCACCAGAAATCCTGCAAGATGGCGAAATTTTTGAATGGTTGCAGGATTTAGTCAAAGCAGGTAAGATCAAGAGATTTGGCGCCAGTGTTGAATCGGATGCCGAGGCCTTGCTGTGTATGCAACATCCAGATATCTATTCTATTCAAATCATATTTAATGTGCTAAGACAAAAATCCTTAAGTGAAGTATTCCCACTTGCTCAAGAAAAGAATGTTGCCATAATAGTGCGTCTGCCATTGAATAGTGGTTTGTTGAGCGGCAAGTTCTCCAAGGACACTCAATTTGATAAACAAGACCACCGCAACTTCAATCGCGATGGACAGCACTTTAATGTTGGAGAGACCTTTGGCGGCTTACCTTATGAGAAGGGGCTGGAATTGGTTGAGGATTTACGTGGCCTATTCCCGACAGATGTCCCTATGGCTCAGAGTTCCTTGCGTTGGTGTTTGGACCAGTCAGCGGTCTCAGTGATAATTCCGGGTGCCTCCAGTGAAGAACAGGTGGTAGCTAATGTTGTGGCTTCCGAGATGGATTCTTTCAGCGAACAAAAACTTAAAGAGTTAGCTGATTTCTATCATGGGGAAGTGCATTCCCACATACGTGGCGTATATTAGGACTCATTAACTTTTCATTGATGCTAGTCGAGAGTATCGACTTATATATCTATATCCTACTAAACTCTATACCACTCAAAAATAATGCTGAATAAATTATTGACTGGGGCTTTTGGTAGTCGCAACTCCCGCACTATTAAGAAGCTAAAAAGAACAGTCGATACAATCAATCAACTTGAACCAGAAATATCAAAACTTTCCGATGAAGAATTAAGTGCTAAGTTTTTAGAGTTCCGCAAGAGCTACGAAGATGGAACAACTCTTGAACAACTCTTGCCTGAGGCATTTGCCATTGTGCGTGAGGGTGGCAAACGTTTTCTCAATATGCGACATTTTGATGCACAACTTATGGGAGGGCTTATTCTTTATCGTGGCGACATAGCCGAAATGAGAACAGGTGAGGGTAAGACACTCATGGCTACTTTGCCAGTTTATCTACGCGCCATCCAAGGAGAGGGCGTCCATCTAGTAACAGTGAACGACTATTTGGCTAAACGCGATGCTGCATGGATGGGCAAACTCTATCAGGGCTTGGGCATGAGCGTGGGCGTCATTTACTCCGAGCAGCCCTTAGAAGAGAAGAAAGATGCTTATTTGGCAGATGTCACCTATGGCACCAACAATGAATTCGGTTTTGATTATTTGCGCGACAATCTTTCTTTACGTGAGGAGAACAAGGTGCAGAGATCGCTCAACTTTGCCATAGTGGATGAGGTTGACTCAATTTTGATAGATGAAGCCCGCACTCCCTTAATTATTTCTGGTCCGCGTGATGACGAATTGGGTACCTATAACATAATAGATAAATTGATCCCACCCCTCAAGAGGCAAATGGTTTTGGAGGATGGCGAAGTGACAGAAGAGGGCGACTTTGTCTTGGATGAGAAACTGCGTAGTGTGGAGATTACCGACCTAGGCCACGAACGACTTGAAGATGATATGATAAAGTTAGGAATATTATCACCGGATACTAGCTTGTATGAGAATGAAAATATCCATCTACTCCATCACTTACAAGCGGCACTGAAAGCCCATCATTTGTTTAAGCGTAATGTGTCTTACCTAGTGCAAAATGGCAAGGCGGTTATAATTGATGAGCATACTGGCAGAGCCATGCCTGGCAGACGTTGGTCTGAGGGAATTCATCAGGCAGTGGAAGCCAAAGAAGGGCTAGAGGTGCAGAAGGAAAACCACACCATGGCATCTACCACTTTCCAAAATTATTTTCGTCTTTATGATACCTTGGCTGGTATGACAGGGACAGCCGATACGGAGGCCTACGAGTTTCAACAAACTTATAACTTGGAGGTTGTGGTTATCCCAACCCATAAGAAGATGATCCGTGACGACCAAAACGATACAGTATATATGTCGCGTAAGGAGAAGTTTGATGCAATTATTGAGGATATCAAGAGTTGCATTGAGCAAGAAAGACCCGTGCTTGTAGGGACCGCCTCGGTTGAGTCATCGGAGATGTTGGCGGCAGAGTTGCAAAAATTGGATCTTCCGCACAATGTTTTGAATGCCAAAAATCACTCACGTGAGGCCGAGGTTATTGCCGAGGCCGGCAGACCCAAAGCAGTCACCATTGCAACCAATATGGCCGGACGTGGAACTGACATAGTGCTGGGCGGAAACTTGGACAAAGAACTAGATGATTTGGCCGGAGATAATGGCGATGAATTATCTGACGAACAAAAAACCAAAATAACTCAAGCATGGCAGGTCAGACATGATTTGGTCATTGAAAAAGGCGGACTACATGTCATAGGTGGAGAGAGGCATGAATCACGCAGGATTGATAACCAATTACGTGGTCGTTCAGGTCGTCAGGGAGATCCTGGTTCCAGCCATTTTTATCTTTCGTTGGAGGATGATCTATTAAGATTGTTTACCCCAGAGCGAGTTATCAATATGATGCGTGGCCTTGGCTTGCCACTAGGCGAACCAATTGAACACAAGATGATTACTAGTGCCATTGAGAGAGCCCAACGTAAAGTGGAAGGACGCAACTTTGATGTGCGTAAGCAACTGCTGGAATATGATGATGTTGCTAACAACCAAAGAATTGTAATTTATGAACAGAGAAACGAGATATTGGCAGTTGAGGATCTACGCGAAGCCCTGAAAGAGAACATTGAACAGCAGGTCCTCACAGCAGTTATGGGTGCAGAAGCTCAAGCGGATAGTGTTGCTGAACAGGAGGTTCCTAAGGTATTAGATGATTTTATTGTTGGATTACAGAGGAATTTTGGCATTAATCTTGAAAAAAATAGAATTGATCAAGATCCTAAACAATTTGCAACTTTGGCAGATGATCTACCTGCAGAGGTCTATCAAGAGTACGAGAACCGCTTGCAGGATGTGGATGAGGACACCAAGAAGGATTTGGAGAAACAAGTGATGCTACAGGTTTTGGATAAACTATGGCGCGATCATATACAGGCAATGGAATATGTGCGCCAAGGGATTCATTTGCGAGGATATGCCCAACGCAATCCCAAAGAAGAATACAAGAAAGAGGCCTATTCAATGTTTGATAAACTTTTGGATAGAATTAAGTTTGACACTGCGAGAATTTTATGCAACCTACAAATAAGGGACAATTCGCCGCAATATGCCCAAGCAAATAATACAAATAAGTCGCAAGCAAGCACTAATTATTCAGCAAGCCGTCCGACTCCATCTGGTTTGAGTGGTTTAAGCAATAGGCCATCTGCTAGTGCTAATACTACTAACAATAGTGCCAGCAATACTTTTACCCGCTCAGGTAAGAAAGTTGGCAGAAACGAATTATGCCCCTGTGGAACAGGTAAAAAATACAAGCATTGTCATGGACGAGAAGTTTGATCTAGACGAATTTAGTGATATTAGACCCTACAATGATGAGGAATGTCTACCTGTAGTTAAGCGACTGCTGGATAATAATCAGTTATTCTTTCGTTTGGCTAAAATTGCTTTCCCACGCATCACTAGAATATCTCCTACTTGGGGGGCATTGATTAGTCGTTGGACAATAGTTAACCGCTTGAGAAATGTTAAAGACATTAAAAGTTTTCAGCTAGTCATGATGAACTGGTTCTTTTTTCGGATGTTGGCAAAGACAACCGACGGCATTAACCATCAGTGGCTAGATAATCCAACTCCAGAGGATAAGCTAAAACAAGGGAATCTATTGTTATCCAACCACCGAGACATAGCAGTAGACCCTGCAGTTGTAGCTCATAGTTTATTCATGCGCAATAATCCTTTGCCTCTGGTTGGCATAGGTGATAATCTATTATCCAATCCTTATGTAGCTGATGTTATGAAACTGAATCGTGGTTTTATAGTCCAACGCACTTTAGAGTCAGCTAAACAGATGTTTTTTGCCATGCAGAAATTATCAAAATTCATTCACTATTCCATTGGACAAAAAGAGAATGTCTGGTTGGCACAGAGGGAGGGTAGAGCCAAAGACAGTCGTGATAGAACAAGCCGCGCAGTTATCAAGATGTTGAAACTACATAGTGGCAAAGAAGAGTCATGGGCTAATGCACTAAATCCTCTAAACATAAGAACAGTAGCTATTTCCTATCAATATGATCCTTGTGTTATATATAAAGCCAAGACCTTATTAGAAGGGAATAAAAAGAAAAAGGTCGGGACTGATGCCGCCGATCTTGATGAATTGGTGCAGGGAATAACTGGCAAAAAAGGTATGGTTAATGTGGTGGTTGCTAAGAGTATTGTCTGGCAAGATGATGTTACTTTGGATGAAGTCATTGTCAAATTGGATGCCGAGATAATATCTAATTATAAGTTGTATAACTCACATTTCTATTGTTTGAAGAAATTGGTTGACTTAGGATTGGAAGACGAGGACAAGTTAACTTTAGCTCAGAAGGTCTTCAAGCCAGAGACCACTGAATGTAAAATATTAGAGAAGAGCTTAACCGAGAAATTAGGCAAAGAAGTATATGTTACCTGTTTATACATATACGCAAATCCTATATTGGAGAAACTTTCATTAATACAAGATCAAGAAAATGAACGCCGAGCCAAATAAACGCCAAGCTAAAGAACACTAAAGAAATGAACACTAAGCTAAACTCCGTCACGGCAGAAGAGCAGTTGGAAATTATCCAGGATGGGACTGAAGAGATAATAAACAAAGAGGATCTACTCAAAAAATTAAGCAAAGACACACCCTTGCGAGTTAAAATTGGTTTTGACCCAACCGCTCCTGATATCCATCTGGGACATGTTGTGCAGTTACTTAAATTGAAGGATTT
>JAAOII010000029.1 GCA_015163845.1 Candidatus Portiera sp. | reverse complement strand
CCACTAACAGTATCGCCTTTTAATCCAGGATCTGTTTCAACAACAGTGCATTCTATTGTTTGAGGTGGTTCAATAGCAATGGGTTCATTTTCATGAAGAATAATATTACAAATATCTCCTTCTTGCATCCACATTCCATTATCACCGATAACTGAATTCTTGGCTGTGAGTTGCTCATAAGAACCATCATTATTCATAAAGTGCCACAAGTCGCTATCGGAGTATAAAAATTGTGCCTGTATTTCCATCACATCTGCAGATTCAAGTTTACTACCTGATTTGCAGTTCCTCTCCAACACTTGACCTGTAATCAAATTGCGGACTTTGATGCGAGTAAATGCCTGACCTTTGCCGGGCTTGGTGAACTCATGTTCAATGATATTATAAGGACTACCGTCCAGCATAATTTTGAGCCCATTCTTGAACTCACTTGTGGAATAACTAACCATACCTATATTATAGCCCATTCCCTCTATTTATACTTCTTATAAGGTCCCCAAATCCATATATTGCAGTACCAATGATAATTTCTGGAGGTTTCGATTTCATCTTTAAATCTTGAAGATAACCCTTAATACGTGTATTAATATCCTCTTCGTACTCTTTAATTTTTCTTTCTATAATTCTCGAAATTTGTGTAGTTCCTGCCACTACTTCTATATCTTCTTCATCTATATATTCTTTATCTTTGGGCTTTTCATCTTTGGGAATATTCAATAGAACAAAATGGTATATTTGATTTTTAGGAAACTTATCCGATATAGATTTTTCCATTTGAAGGCGAAATATTACACTTAGAGACGCAAAAAATTTCTTGCGGCACTCTTCTAATAAATTATATATTACTAAATCCACAAGAATTTCTATTTTATGATGCAGAGCATCCTCTTGATCATTTTCATCATGTATATTGAGGTGTTTCTCTAGATATTCAACAACTTTCTTAGGGTGTTTGATCATACTTGGATTATCCATCCTAGCTTTAATACTTTGTAGGATATCTTTTTGTTCTATCAAATATAGATTAACTTTGTCTTCTTTTGACTTCTCATTTATGCTGATATGAAGATAGTCACAAGAAGGCCATTTATCCATCTTCAAGTATTCATATAGATGATCCTTATTTTTGTTATGTGGAGTTATTAATAGAGGGTCTGTCGTTTCTTCATCTTCTATTGCTTGATCCATATTCCATGCGATAATTGGCAGTTGTTTCATTTTATCCTTGGTAGGGAAACCAATAGTGGCATATGATACCTTATTCATTAATAACTTTTCAAGCTTATTCTTTTTATAGGGCACTTATATTTATTATTTTAAACTATAAAGTAAGGATTTAAGGGAAACCTACATTACCAATGATTTAAGGTATGTTTTATATGCTGGTGACTCTAAGCTATTGTTAATAGCATCACTAATTTTATCAGGAGCTTGAGCTATGGAATCAAACTCACCATCACGATTAAAGTAATTTAAGCTTACTTTCGATGGTGACTTGTCCTGCTTCGTAGATAACTCTAATCGTTGTATCATCATTGGACTATGTGTAGCCATAATAACTTGGACTCCATATTTGGTGAAGCCATATAATATTTCCATCATCTTATCCTGCCATGCTGGATGTAGATGTGCTTCTGGTTCATCTAAGAATAATATAGTCCCTTGACGAATTATTTTTTTATCTATAAGATGGGCAATCATACCCAGTTGGGAAACCCCTGTAGCAGTTATGTGCAATGATATACCTTTTTTACTTGTTGTTTTAGTTTTACTTCCAGAGTTTTCAACAAATAGTAATTCACCGCTATTCTTGTCCTCAATGATATGACCGCCTATAATATTCTTTATTTCTTGTGATAGGGTATCTCTAATTTTGGCATCATTTTTAGCAGTTATACGCCGCTCTCTCATTTTTTCAATTAGGTCATAAAAATATTTGGGGACATCAGCTAACCGTTCGCGTCTCATTCGCCTATTATAGTGAAAAACATCTGTTGTTAATGCACTTCTTAATTTCCAATATATAGGCGACTCTAAATATACAATATCAGAGTATACCTCATGGTCTATAACATCTACCGAAACCTTATCTATTTCTCCGGACTTAGATATGTTTAGAGATATTGCATCTCCATCAGATGAAGTTATTTGTATGGTAGAACTTTTATTTTTATTGTTCCCAATAAGATCCTTTAATTCTTCTGCTTGAAAGTTTTCTATAAGGTTATCATTAAATTTATTTTTATATTCTTGCTCTATAAAATGTGTCTCCCCACCGTTGAGTTCTTTCCGAAACTTTATTAAATGTTTATCCAACGCTTCAGAATAAACTTTTAATCGTTTATCTAATGTTTTTTTAGCACTAGATTTAACTTCTTGATCTATTAGCTTGGCAATTATTGTCTTTACATCACTCTGAAATTCATCTATTAATACCTCAAATTCCTCTAGGATTTGCTTTGCAATGATTTCTGTAGAGTTATCTGCTGTAATAAGTAAATCCGAATCATCTAAAGTTTTTGCAAAATCACTATCAATTTTTCTTTGCAGACGAAATAATTTGCCAGAAGATTCCATATCATATTTACGCCATTCTCTATCCATACCAAATGAGCGGGAAAACCTTGAGTTTTCTCTTTTTAAATTTAGATATAATTCTTTAACTAATCTTTTCTGATAATCTATTTCTGGATTGGAAGTTATAGCCGAAAATATACTATAGAGTAAACGTGACACATAACTTTTGCCAGTATTATTAGTGCCAGCAAAAACTGTTAGATCATTGATCTTAATTTTAGCTTGTTTGATTTTACCGAAGTTAGTTACTTCTACAGTGTATTCCATAGCTACATTATAAATTATATATACCCTATATACAATATTTGTATTCCCCATTAGATATTTCGTCTATGGAATAGGGCATAATGTTTTATAATATGATTACTACTCATTTGGAGAAACCTATGCTAAAATTTACTAGAAAAAATTATGATACATGCTGAGAAGTTATACTTGAAGGATATTTTTTCAGAGAATAGCCAATTTATCATCCCCTTTTTTCAAAGATCTTATTCATGGGATGAAGATAATTGGCTGCCCCTATGGGACTCTATTTCATCTCTTTACTCTGGCGATCGAAAAAAAGAACACTTTATAGGTAGCATAATCATTAAGTTAGGAAAAAGTTATGGTAAATCTGTAGAGTGCGATGTTGTTGATGGACAACAACGTTTATTAACTCTTTCTATTATTCTTAAGGTTCTTCAGAACGAAGCCAGCCAGCAAAAAGATAAAACATTAGCAAAAGATATAAAATCCTTTTTACATCTAGAAGGAATTAATGAGAAAAGAATAAGAACTAGCCACTTAGACCAAGCTTGTTATGAATATATTATGGAGAAGGAAAAACACGAAGACATTGAAGAAGATGAATATAGGAATAATAAAATATTTGAATGTTATAAATTTTT
>JAAOII010000028.1 GCA_015163845.1 Candidatus Portiera sp. | reverse complement strand
TCGCTTTCAATGACCGTGGCAATATGTGGATGATAGCTCATGGGCATATCTATATCTTTTAGCATCACGGCAAACTCATCTAGACGTTTAGTCAGTAGTGTCCACTCATCAGCAGTCAATATATGGCGACTATTTGCCGACTTGTCCATTGCCCCATGGACTGTCGTGCCTTGGGTCTCGCATATCACCACAAGTTTGCAGCCCATTGCACGTAGAAGTTCTACATGCGGACTTATCTCAGCCATCTGCTCGGCAGGTGTTTTCTGCAACAAACCAATCTCAAACCAGCCACTGGCAAGGGCAAGATTATAGGGTCCTAACAAGGCCTGTAATTTATCTGCTTCTTTGGGATATTGTGCTCCCATCTCCACACCATCATAACCTATCTGGGATGCTTCAGTTAAAAACTTCTCCATAGTATTTGATTTACCTATGGCGGGTAAATCATTATTGCGCCAATTAATCGGACTGACCGCTAGTTTATATTTCATAATATGTATATATGTATGTATGTTTATTTATTAATTATGCATGAAAATCTTATCGCCTTATTTATTAATGCACTAATTTCCGCTAGTTTATGTTCGTGTTTTAGTTAGAATTGTTGGGTCTTTTTGCCAACTAACTGCTTCTTATAAGCGGCTTTTACTGCCGACTTAGTAGATACAGCTGGGACACCAACTTCCCACCAACATCCTCCCTCACTGGTGGATTCTTCATTGTCCGTGTTAAGCACTATGGCATAGCAACCAGTGCTAGCTCTGGCACGTTCCAGGGCTGCCGGCATCTCTTGCAAGTCGTCCAACTTTTCTGCCTCGGCACCCATGGATCTGGTGTGCATGACAAAATCTATGGAACTCGGTTTCTCCTTGATAGTATTTGGATGGTCCAACAGGTTATTGAACTTCTCACCACCACAACCTGACTGCAGGCGGTTGATGCAGCCAAAACCACGATTATCTAATATTACCAAGATGATCTTCACCCCTAACATATTGGCAGTTGCCAACTCGGAGTTCATCATCATATAACTACCATCCCCTAAGGTAACAATTACATCTCGTTTGGGATAAGCCATTTTCACGCCTAAGGCACCAGCTATCTCATAACCCATGCAGGAAAATCCATACTCCACATGATAGGATTTGCTATCACTGCTACGCCAGTGTTTATGTAACTCAGCTGGCAAACTTCCAGCAGCACACACCACAGTGGTATTAGAATCGCATGAGGAATTGACCATTCCCACAACTTCAGCGTCGCTAGATTTTCTTTTAAGCTTGAGCGGGTCTTTGTAGGCACATACCTTAGCAGATATCTTGTTCCATTTATCTTGTTCTTTCTTGGCTTTCTGAGCCCAAGATGCAGATGAACTCCAGCTACCTAATTGTTTAGCAAGTGTTTGTATGCCAACTAGGGAGTCCGCCAATAAAGGCGATGCTCTATGCTTGACAGCATCATGTGCGGTGGTATTAAGTTGAATTAATTGAACCTTCTTGTTTTGAAATAGTGAGCGTGAACCAGTGGTAAAGTCCTGCAGACGACTACCTATGGAAAGAACAACATCTGCATCTTTCGCCATGGCATTGGCTGATGAAGTCCCTGTCACACCTATGGCCCCCATGTTCATTGGATGCTGAACATCCAGCGCCCCTTTACCTGCTTGAGTTTCGCCCACTGGTATTTGATGCTTGCTAGCAAAGTTCGCCAAAGCATCTTCTGCACCAGCATAAAGAACACCACCACCACTGACGATAAAGGGTTTTTGAGCCGTCTTCAAAATGGCAACTGCTTTCGCCAATTCATTGCTGTCTGGTTGGAGGCGTCTTATTTCACGCACTTGCGGCTTGAAGAAATCCATTGGAAAGTCATGGGCATGCCCCTGCACATCTTGCGGTAAGGATAAAGTGACAGGTCCCCTTCTGCCTGGATCTGTCAAAACGGCCATGGCATTGGGCAAGGAATTAAGTAATTGTTCGGCACGAGTGATACGATCCCAGAAACATGATACTGGACGGAAGCAGTCATTCACAGACACTGTAGCGTCTGCTGGGTTCTCGGCTTGTTGCAATACTGGATCGGGACTGCGGGTGGCGAAAACATCGCCGGGCAAAAGCAACAATGGTAAGCGATTGACATAGGCAAGTGCTGCTGCTGTCACCATATTTGCTGCTCCTGGACCAACGGAGCTAGTGGCAAACATCATTCTCTGCCCTCTCATTGCCTTAGCATAAGCTATGGCACTGTGAGCCATTGCCTGTTCATTATGGGCACGATAAGTAGGCAGCTTATCTTTGGACTCAAAGAGTGCTTGCCCTATACCCACAACATTACCATGGCCAAATATACCAAAGCCGCCAGCGAATAGACGTTCTTTTTTGCCATCCACTTGTATATATTGATTACACAGGTAACGCACCAGTGCTTGTGCCATTGTCAATTTAATTGTCTTCATCTATGATTCTGTAACTTTGTAATTCTGTAGTTCTGTAACTTTGTGGTTCTGTAGTTCTGTAGTTCTGTAGTTTTGTTTATACCTATATAAGTCATTAATCTATATTCCCTCTTGTATCTTCCGTCTTCTAGTATTTAGCTCGCACCACGTGACTCTTCCCAGCTATTGATAATAGTTGTGAAGTTATCAGTCAGTTGCTTAACTGCCTCTGCATCATCTAGCTTACCAGCCAGCCAGTCCCTTGATGGTGCCGCCCAGATACTACGCCCTATGGCATAGCCCTTACATAGTGATTGCTTAGCTGCCAAGGTGAATTGTGCTCCCAACTCATCCAGCGGTTTCTCCGCCCCTAATAGTAGGATGCCACGGCAATACTCGTCATTCTTGTTGATGGTATTAGATACCAAATCCCACTCCTCTTGAGTGGCAAAAGAAGCCAGCTTCCACCAATCGGGGAAAATCTCGTTTTTATACGCCAACTCTATGGAGTCAGCAACCTGCTGAGCTGTCAGCATTCCTGTAACCTTGGGCGAAGGTGGCAATATCTCCACTAGCAATTCCAAACGATTGGCTTGTGCCAACTGATACAATCTATTGAGGCGACGCATCTGCTCTTCTTGCAATTCTTGGTCGTCATCTGGATGATGAAATACCAAACACTTGAGGGTCTGGCGTTCGGCAAAGTTCTTCATT
>JAAOII010000027.1 GCA_015163845.1 Candidatus Portiera sp. | reverse complement strand
TCACTCACCTAACTACATAAAGTGTGTTAAATTAACATCATAACTTATAGGAGTAAAGCAAATACCACCTAATAGACAAAACCTATAGTTACTCCCTCACCTAACTATATGAACTATATGAAATATATAGAGCGTACTAAATTAACATCATAACTTATAGAACTGAAAGCAAATACCACCTAATAGACAAAACCTATAGTTATTCACTCACCTAACTATATGAGCTATATGAACTATATAGAGCGTACTAAATTAACATCATAACTTATAGGAGTAAAGCAAATAACACCTAATAGACAAAACCTATAGTTATTCACTCACCTAACTATATGAAATATATAGTTATTCACTCACCTAACTACATAAAGTGTGTTAAATTAACATCATAACTTATGGAGTAGATGACTCCATATAAAATAAATTAATAATACATAATAATGGCAAAGAAAGCACTAATCACGGGGATTACTGGTCAAGATGGTTATTATCTAGCAAAGTTATTGTTAGACAAGGGCTATGAAGTTCATGGTATAAAACGCCGCTCTTCACTCATTAATACAGGAAGAATTGATTCTCTTTATGAAGATCCTCATGTAGATAATCGCTCTTTGTTCCTTCACTTTGGCGATCATACTGATGCTTTGCCTATGGTCAAGTTGCTACAAGAAGTGCGTCCTAACGAAATATACAATTTGGCAGCACAAAGTCATGTGCGGGTATCTTTTGATATTCCCCAATATACCACCGACGCTAATGCATTAGGATCCTTAAGAGTTTTAGAAGCGGCTCACTGCTTAGGTATGGATAAGGACATTAAATTCTATCAAGCATCCTCAAGTGAAATGTATGGCAAGGTGCAAGAGACGCCCCAAAAAGAAACAACTCCTTTTTATCCGCGTTCTCCCTATGCAGCCGGCAAACTCTTTTCTTATTGGATAACGGTTAACTATCGTGAGTCCTATGATATATTTGCCAGTAACGGCATACTTTTTAATCACGAGTCACCAATGCGTGGCGAAACATTTGTTACTCGCAAAATATCCAGAGCAGTTGCCGCGATTAAACACGGCACTAAAGACAAGGTATATATGGGGAACTTAGATGCTAAACGTGATTGGGGTCATGCACGTGATTATGTATATGGAATGTGGTTAATGTTACAGCATAAAAAACCTGATGATTTTGTCTTAGCAACTGGCAGAGCAGAAAGTGTTAGATTTTTCTTAGAGAAGGCGTTTGCCTGTGCTGACATGGAAATTGTTTGGGAAAATAAAGGACTCAATGAGAAGGGAATTGACCGCAAAAGCGGTAAAATCGTCGTGGAGATAGATGAACGTTACTTTCGTCCAGCTGAAGTGGAACTATTACTTGGAGACCCCAGCAAAGCACGCAATGATCTTGGCTGGGAGCCAAAGACCACCTTGGAAGAACTCATTGAAGAGATGGTTGAAGAAGACATAAAAGCCGTAAAGAAGTCACTCTAGTTCTTTATTACATTTATTACATTTATTAGATGGAAACCTACTAGACAACTAGCTAATCATACAACTATATAAAAATGCAAAAATGCAAAAAAACTCTATAATATTAGTCGCAGGTGCCAATGGTTTAGTTGGTTCTGCTGTTGTCCGCTGCTTGAAAAGTAAAGGATACACCAACATTCTTACTCCATCCAGCAAAGAAGTTAATCTCATCAGCCAAGTAGCTACTGAGGCATACTTCTCAGATAAACGTCCAGAGTATGTGTTCATGGCGGCTGCGAAAGTTGGCGGCATCAATGCTAATAACACCTATCGCGCTGATTTTATCTATGAGAACTTAACCATCGCCAGCAATGTGGTGCATTATTCCCATAAGACGGGCGTCAAGGGCTTATTATTCTATGGTAGCTCCTGTATCTATCCAAAGTTTGCTGAACAACCCATACGGGAAGATGCCTTATTGTCAGGGGAAATGGAACCCACTAATAGACCCTATGCCTTGTCAAAAATTTCTGGAATAGAGTTATGCGACTCCTATAATCGTCAATATGCCACCGACTTCAGAGCAATAATGCCGTCTAACGTCTATGGGATAGGCGATAATTTTAATCTGAAGAATAGCCATGTTCTACCAGCATTGATTCGCAAGTTTCACGAAGCAAAGGTAGGCAATATTAACCAAGTTACTCTATGGGGTAGTGGCAAGCCAAGGCGCGAGTTTATCTATGCCGATGATTTGGCCGATGCTGCTATTTTCGTGATGAACTTAGATAAAGAAAAACTTGCAGCTAAATCTAAACAGCCCCACATCAATGTTGGTTGTGGTGAAGATATTTCCATTATGGAATTAGCTACTATAATTAAGGGTATAATTGGTTTTAATGGAGAGGTTATCTGGGATAGCTCAATGCCAGATGGCACTATGCGCAAACTGATGGATGTGTCAACTTTGGATGAGTTGGGCTGGCAACATCAGACAAAAATTAGAACTGGCATAGTCCAAACTTATAAATGGTTTTTGGACAACCAAGAAAAACTACGTCTTTAGCAAATAGCTGGAAAAACCAGGACAAGCAAAATTCATTAGGGCTTTAGTAACTAGAGCGCAAAGTGTATATTAGCCGAGGGTTGGCTTTATTCAGGAACTGACTTTATATAGTTGATTAGCTTAGCAGTTGACTGGTCATAGCTGCCAGCAGTAGCATCTTGGGGGGAGGTTAGCCCTTTCTTAATCCCAGCACTAAGTTGCTTGCCTAACTCCACTCCCCATTGATCAAACGGATTGATATCACTCAAATAACAGAATAGGGCGGTCTTATGCTCGTAAAGAGCTATCAATGCCCCTAATACTTCAGCTGAAAGAGACCCATAGACCAGAGTATTGCTAGGACGGTTGCCCGGCATCTCCAAGTGACTTATATACTCATTCGCTAATCCTTTATTCCGTGCCTCCTTAGCCGCTTCTTCTTTAGACCTACCAATTAGTAATGCCTGACTTTGAGCTAAAGCATGAGCCACTTGGACTTTATGCATTTGCATTTGTTTTGATCCATACTTAGAATTGGATTTAAGCCATCTTGGTGGATTAGCTCCTACTATGAAGTCAGTGGGAATCAGTTGGTTACCTTGGTGGCACAACTGCATATAAGAATGTTGAATACCAGTCCCTTCGCCTCCCCAGACAATCTCACTCTTGGCCCCTTGACCACCAGCCAAAGTAGCACTCTTACCACTACTTTCCATTATCAGTTGTTGCAAGAAGGCAGGAAATTCAGCTAGATTATGTTCATACACATTAATGCATATAGACGAGGTGCCGAGATAATTAACATACCAGTAAGAGAGCAGGGCAAGAATCAGCGGCATATTATTATCTGGCGATGTATCAGCGCAATGTTCATCCATACCATTTGCTCCTTTGATTAGTTGCTCATAAGCATCCATACCGCAATGAAAAATAATTGGCAGACCAATAGCTGACCAGATAGAATATCTGCCACCTACCGACTGAGGCATAGTAAAAACTCTATCTTTACTAAGACCATATTTTTCTGCTTTATCAGGTGACGCAGTAATAGCATAAAAATTATGCAGCATTAAATCACTTGGTGATCCGCCACAGGACTCGTAATAATCAAAGACCCTTTGCGCATTAGCAAAGGTCTCTTCAGTGCCAAAGGATTTAGAGGATAATATAATCAAAGACGTCTCAGCATCTTCCTTGCTGTCAAATTTCAATGCAGTGGGGGAGAGTGAACTAACAAACTCAACCTGAAAGGAATTATCTGCCGCTGGCAATGCCGCCACTAGCATAGCACCTCCAAGATGAGACCCGCCTATACCAAGATTAATGACTCTCTTAAACGGCTTGCCTCCAATCCCAGTAATTTTACCCTTCACAATATCTTGGCGTAACTTATACATACGAGCTCTTGCTTGCTCTGCTTCTTTTGCTAGTGTCATCGCTTCTCCATCAGCTGTGGGAATAGCAGTTCTTCGCATGGCTGTATGAGTGGCTGCTTGATTCTCGGTGGGATTAACCATCTCGCCAGCTAGTTGCTGTTTAAACTTATTTAGCACGCCTTTCTCTTGAGCAAACTTCAACAGGAGGGAAAGGGTTTCTTCGTTTATGAGATTTTTGGAATAATCAAGATATATGTCAGATGTCTGTAATACAAATTTGGAAGTCCGACTATCATCCTGGGCAAATGCCTCACGCATGTCAAAACTTTGCATGACGGAGGCCTGTTGGGTAAGCTTAGTGTTTAGGTCTGTCCTATTCATTTATTATGTCAGGTTAAAATTTTGCATTACTTTTCAGTAGTTCAGTAGTTTTAATTACTTTTAATGACGTTTAATTACTTGGCTGTCACTATTATATAGCTGTCGCCATTATCTGGCTGTCACAAAAGTGGAGGCGGCGGGAGTTGAACCCGCGTCCGCTATACCGCTATTTGCAGCTCTACATGCTTATTAGATTTTTACTTTTCCGTACTTGTTAAAATCTACAAACCCGAGCACGGAAGCCCTGATAAGTTTTCATCTTGCTTATCTCAGGTCATAAGCAATGACAATCCTGTGAAAACGACTTTCCTACTGACTTCACAGGCAGAGTTATAAGGAAAGTTAGCCATTTAAGCGGCTAAAGCGTAACTTTCGTTTTTGTCGGTTACAAATGTTTACGATTGTTTTACGAGTAATCGCAGCTCGGCATGCACTAACAAACTTTAGAAAAACGTCGAATCCAGAACGCCCCCAAGATGTAGTTAAGGGTATTATAAAGCATTTTCTTCAAATCTAAGCAATCTTAATAAAATATTAGAAATTAAATAATTAAACTATTTCACAGAAATGTATAATGCATGGTTAGGGGGACACCAATGAATCGTTTAGGGACTTGTGAAGAAGTGGCATCTACTGTAATCTTCTTAGGAACAGATGCTTCTAGCTTGCTTACAGGATCTATAGTCCTAGTAGATGGTGGTTATACTTGTTGGTAGTAAAAGTAAAATAAAAGAGCAGTTCTAATACTTGATAGAGCGATCAGCATCACGTTGCATATCTTTCTGTTTGATACTTTCTCTCTTGTCGTGGATCTTTTTGCCACGAGCTAAAGCTATCTGACACTTGACTAGTTGATTTTTCCAATGCAGATTGAGGGGAACGCAACTTAGACCTTTGGTCTGGATGGCACCCTTAATTTTATTTATCTCTTTACGGTGCAAAAGCAATTTGCGATTGCGATCACTTTCATAGCTAGCATTCTGGGTTGACCCTGGCTGTGCATCAATACGAGCACCTATAAGAAACAATTCGGAATCAAGCCACTTGACATAAGCACCAGCAATTTGGCCACGACTATTGCGTAAACTTTTAACTTCCCAGCCAGTTAATTCTAGCCCAGCTTCAAACTTTTCTAAAAGCTCATAGTCAAAGCCCACACGGCGGTTATCGCATATAGTAGAAGGAGAAGATTTCTTAGGCATAGTAATATTTTAAGTTAAAAACTCCGCCACCTAGTATAATAGAGGTATGAATTACCATAAAAACCAAATAGGTAAAGTCAATAGTCAAAGTGGCGGTAGGATTGTATGACAACTGATATCATAAAGATAGAAGTAGCCCTAGCTTTCCCAAAAGAACAGCACTTAACCACAGTAAGTGTCCCTAAAGGTATGAGTATGCGAGATGCCATTCAGAAGTCGGGTATATTTGATATGTTTGCCTATGTGCCTCAAGATGTCCGTGAACTAGAACATGGCGTTGGCATTTTTGGTAAAGAAGTTAAGGACCCAGAAGAATATGAATTGAAAGCCGGCGACAGAATAGAGGTCTACAGACCTTTAACAATTGACCCCAAACAAGCCAGAATTAACAGAACAAAGAAGAGCTAGACAGCAATCGCGGACACTGCACCTGGCTAAATCTTGGCTAGAGGGCAGGGAAGGAGCATTGACGGAGTAGGCAGGGGACTGAACAATTTTGTTTACTTGACTGACGTCTCCTCAATATACTCATTCAATATACTCATCTAAGTCAATAATTGCGAGTTTCCCATCTTCAAATAGCAAATATCCTTTTTGTATCTTAACTACACCTTTTTTATTGCGTAAAATATAGACATACTCCCAGCGATCTTGGTCAAGTGGATTAATACTACTAGGTGATCCCAAAATATACTCTACTTGAGTTCGGCTCATTCCTAATTCTAAGTCGCTAATTTCTTTTGCCTCAATAATCCTTCCCTGTCTGATTTCTTGGCGTTTAATACAACCTGACAGCACTGAAATGATTGTGATAGAACAACATAGAGTTATGAGAAATACTATGATTTTATTATTTATTCTGGGCATAGTTTAGTATAGCAAATTTATTTTGCTATTAGCTCATTTAGGGGGGACTTAAGCAAAGTAGTATTCCAGATATCTTTGACGCTATCGGCATATTTTTGTATGCTAAGTCCTCCTGGTAGTTGCAATTTAGGTGCTAGATCTCGCAGAGGATATAAAACGAAAGGACGCAGAGTTAAACCAGGATGGGGTAGCTTAAGCTCTGGAGAGTTCCAAGTTACCTCTTCCATTAATAAGATATCAATATCAATTATTCTCGCTGCCCATTTAGCCGCATTAGCTATCCGTCCCATTTCCTGTTCCATTGACTTTACTATGGATAATAATTTAAGAGGAGGGCAAGACACCATACATTTAACCACTGCATTAACATAATCAGGTTGTTTATCCTCGGCTTCAAGAGTCATAGCAGATGATTGATATAGAGGTGATGTTTTCATTAGATCTATTGCAGGTGCTTCTGATATTTTAGAGCAAGCAAGCTTAATATTAGCCACTGGATCACCAACATTACTTCCCAGTCCTAGATAGCATTCAGTAACTTCCTGAGACATAATTTAGATCAATGCTTTAATACTTTAATACTTCAATACTTCAATACTTTAATACTTCAATATGTCAATGCTTGCTTATTCTTAGACATATTAGATTTTTTTGGTGGACGTCTGTTTTTTTTAAGTTCTCTTCTAGCCGCTATAACTTTAGCGTTTGCTTCAGCATGTTCCTGCCAGTAGTTACATATCTCTTTTAGTTTTGGTCTTCCGGTTGCCCTAATTTTCATTAGATCAAAGGCCATTTTAAAATGCCCATTCTCTTTAATTCTTTGGAGTTTTTTATTCTTGTTAGTTGACTCCATCTGGTATTGTAAAATCCATATCTTCTCAAGACGGATAGCCAGTTTGATAGGAATTGCCATTGTTTCTTTCTGCTCTCTAAAAATTAGTTCGCACACCTTACGATGATTAGTTCTAAGAGTTTGAAACTTCATAGAAGATGGTTTACCTATTTTATGCATCTCATCGCTATACTTTGGCCACATGAATAAGCTAAGCAAAAATATCACTGCTAGATATTGTTGACGGGAATAGCGGTCATCTGTATCTTTGAGTGCTTCACACATCATAGCCTGGTCATTTTCTGATATATTATGCCAGTCATAGGAGATGATATATTTCATGCAATCATGCTTGACTAGTTTTCTATAGCTTTTATAGGCATGTCCATTTATGAAGAATTTATTAAATTCTTCTAATATGCGTGACCCAGGCAAGGTTAATATATGGTCTTTCATGGCATCTATTTCTTGAGCCATTTCATCATTTATTTTAAAATCTAATTTGGCTGAAAAGCGTATCATTCTTAGAATCCTCATAGGGTCTTCAGCAAACTTTTTAGCAGGTATGCCTACGACATTCATACGTTTTGCCTTAAGATCAGAGAAGCCACCAGTAAAGTCAATAAGTTTTCGATTGACTGGATCATAGTAAAGTGCATTGATTGTAATGTCTCGACGCATTACATCATCATCTATTGTTCCATAAATATTTTGATAGAAATACTTATTACTCCGCAAATTAAATATTCCTTTGATTATCTGAGGAATACTAGCACTCTGAGATCTAAAAGTGGACACTTCTGTTATGCTTCCCTTGCTGCGAATATGGACTAACTTAAAGCGTCTACCAATTATGTAGCTATTATGGAATAATTTTTTAATTTCTTCTGGTTTCAAATCAGTAACCAGATCAAAATCTTTGGGAGTCCTATTCAGCAAGATATCTCTGATTGCTCCACCAACTACATACGCCTGATGTCCAGATTTTATTATCTTTTTAGCAATCTCAAAAGATATACTATCAATTTTCGAAGATTTTATTCCGTGTTCGGAATAATCATAATAAGTGGGAATGCGCTTTTTCTTATTCATGTATAATTTCACTATAATATCTCCCCTCAAGTCAACAAAGTTCTATAAAAAACAAAGGAGGGCATCTATAGCTGTTTATACCTAATATATAGATGTCTATACTAAGGCATATAAGTCAATACAAATGCAAATAGGGTGTTACGCTTTTTGCCACTCTCATCAATTCTCATATGAAACGCCTCCTTGATGATGGAGACACTTATATTATACCACCCAAGGATTTAAAAACCTACCCCTAATCAACCCTTTTAATAATATTTAGAATATTAATCCGCTCGTTACTTTTGTTTTCTGTAAGTATAACAAACGGGCGTAGATGTTTTCCTTGACGAATGTATCCGGCAAGATTGTATATGCCCGTCAGAGTCCCTGTTTTATAGAATGCTGAATTCCTAGCATCATAAGGGAGTAGGGGACTGTAATCAGCAAATGACTTTAGAATAGAATAAATGTTTTCAGCAGTAACTTGGTTATGACGATCCAACCCTGAGGGCTCTGTTATAGTCATGGGTTTGGCACTGCTCATGCCCTCTATGGAGTTCAAGTCCTTCTGCCATCTATGCAAGGATGATTTGACAGGCTTGCGAGCATCTGGAGCAAATTGTAACAACACTCCCATGGCAATTAAGTTGTTTGAATAGAGGAGGAGTTGTTCACTAACTTGTGCCATAGTGCGAGAATTATAATGAGTATATATGGGCTTACTTCTCTTCGCAATTTTAGCTAACTTGTAGCTACCAGCAGATGTGGCAGGTGAACTAAAACTTATTCCATTCTCAGATAATAACTTATAGAATAACTGCACGACATACTTACGTCTATAATCATCATTCCCTTGAAGATTAATCCTAGTGGCTTTGTTGCAGCACTTTATATTACTACTCGCACCAATTTCATCCATGAGTGGAAGAGTAGGGGTCTGCTTTTCAGCTGACACAATTTGCTGATTAGTGAGTTTTTGTATGTTGATAGTGTTGAAGTTAACTAATAACGAAGCAAACTTTGCATCATAGGGGTTATCGGATTTGCCTAGAGCATGCAAGGTTACATCTTTGAATAAACTATCATCTAGGACTAGACCATTAAACTTGTTATTGCCGAGCATTTTTAGATTAACTGCTATCTGCCTAATTTCTTCACTAGTAAGAAAAGGATCTCCACGGCCTTTAATGATTAGATTGTTTTTGCGATCTTTATAGAAGGCGGTTGTAAATCTAAAGTCCTTGCCTAATATATTATGTGCTGATAGCACCAAGGGAATTTTCAAGACAGAAGCCGGAATGTATGACCTTTGTGTGTTTAATTCAATAAGCTTAAGATTATTCTTATGAAGTCCGCTGCCTAAGATTATTGCCGCTTTAGGATCAATCTGTTGAATTTCTTTTATTGCCTGTGCCGCAGTTATTGCATGAGATATGCTCGGGAAACTATATATTATAGCCAGAGTCAAAATTATTAGGTTGCGTAATTTCATCACAATTTCATCGTAAGTTATTTGTTTTCAAGTTTGTTTTCAGGTTTGTTTTCAAGTTTGTTTTCAAGTAGCTTGCTAATAATAGGGGCTAAACGTATGATGGGCAGTCCTCTAATATTGTCATATTCTCCTTGTATATCTTTAACATTTAGATTTGTTTTCAGATTTGTTTTCATGCTTGTTTTCAGGTTTGTTTTCAAGCAGCTTGCTAATAATAGGGGCTAAACGTTTTCTTGCTTAAAGGGCAGGCTAGATTCCGACAGCCAGCGCAATGTTTTGTTTTTTAAGTTTAGCATAATTCAGCTCCTGTTTTAGATTTAAAGACCTGATAAGGAGAATGATAATTATATCTCTTTCTAGGTCTCCTATTTATTTTATCAATTACCTGTTCTATATCGGCAGTATTTTCTCGCGTCAACAGCATCCCTTTGGGGTAGAATCTTCTAAGCAATCCATTGGCATTTTCATTACTTCC
>JAAOII010000026.1 GCA_015163845.1 Candidatus Portiera sp. | reverse complement strand
GATCAGTGACTCGGCATTATTATGCTCCGCCTATACCCAAGTAGTATGTGTTGATAGTAATACTAAGAAACTGCTCCAACTGCCTTCATCTATTCTATCTTCCGTTAAGATATGATATTAGATTATATTTATGTCAAACTGGGCTTTGGTGCTCATCTGGTAATGAAAAACCCCGCAAATTAATATAAAATATTACTATGGATTTATCTTTTATTGTAGGCAGTCAAGTAGGGCATTTAATCATTAATGCCTCTGTGGTTGTTCAGCTAGTGATGTTGGTATTATTAGCAGCATCTTTTTTCTCATGGATAGTAATGATCCAGAGATATTTTGTTATTAACTCTGGGACTTCAGCCCTATATCGTTTTGAACGTAAATTCTGGACTGGCACAGACATCAATGAGTTCTACTATAGTATTCGTGAAGAACGTGATGATTTAGTTGGCATCAACAATGTCTTTGTTGATGGGTTTGAAGAGTTTCATCGTCTGAATAAGAAAAAGGCCTCAGCAACTGCAATCATGGAAGGTGTGCAAAGACGCATGCGAGTTGCAGTAAATCGCGAAGAGGAAAATCTCAGTCGTGGGTTATCTTTCTTAGCATCTGTCGGATCTGTTAGTCCATATATAGGATTGTTTGGGACTGTCTGGGGAATTATGAATGCATTTTTGGCATTATCTCAAAGCACAGAAAATTTAACAATCAATGCGGTAGCACCTGGCATAGCCGAGGCGTTGATAGCTACAGCTATGGGACTGGTTGCGGCAATTCCAGCAGTTATTTTTTATAATCACTTTAGCAGTAGAACAGATTTTTTATTGTCACGTTATGACCTGTTTAGCGAAGAGTTCTCAGGATTTTTACATAGACGTCTACATTCCTCAGTATGAGAACAGTACGCCGTAAGAGGAAATTATCCTCGGATATCAATGTAGTACCTTACATTGATATTATGTTGGTTTTATTGGTGGTTTTTATGGTCACGGCACCATTACTTTCGCAGGGTTATAATGTTGATTTGCCAGCGGTCAATGCTCAACCGATAAAACTCAAGGATAAAAGTCAGATAGTGATTAGTGTTGATGAGAATGGCGAATATTACTATACCTCTGGGAAACAAAGTAGCAAGGTTTCTCTTAAAGATATAGAAGACCGTATAAAAAAACTTAATAAAGAAGAAATAGAGATTTTTATACGCGGTGATGCCAAAGTTAACTATGGGGCGGTAATTTCGCTGATGGGCTATTTACAAAAAGCTGGAATTGACAATATGGGGTTAGTAACTCAGCCGGCTAAAGATTCTTAAAGTTCAAACTTGACGATGGACCGGGTTGATCCGATAATACTGCCAGTATTCTTTGCCACTCTTTTGCATGCCGCTGGTCTATTGTTAGTTCTTTCTTTCTCTGAACCTCAAGGAAATTCTCTATTTGAGTCAGAAGATTTATCAGCAATATCTGTGAAGACGCGGGCTGTTACTTTATCCCAGATCAGACCAGTTGTAAAACCCAAACCAAAGCCAAAGCCAAAGCCAAAACCGAAGCCGAAGCCGCCAGTAATTAATGAACAGGCAATTAGCGACAAACAACTGGAAGTGCCTGAAGCAACTGAGCAACTAGATGAAGAGGAAGAAAGTGAGCAATTAGATGAAGATGCTGAAACAGTGGATTTATCCGAGAGCGACGATGTTGTGGAAGAAACCTCAGTCAAAGATACCTCAGAAGAAGATATATCTGCAAATCAGAGAAATCAAGCTTTGGCATATTATGGCCGTAATAGGGATTTAGTGGAAAGAAATTTTTATGCTGGAACTACTGCTCAAAGAGAACAGTTTAAGGGTCTTATAACTCGGCTTAAATTGTATCTGGATGAAAGGGGGTATTTACAGAAAGTGGACATTGTATCTGGCAGTGGTAATCAGTTATTCGATTCAGAGGCAGTCAGGGCTGTAAGGCGTGTAGACAGATTCATTATTCCTGATGACTTGGTTTTGCGTCAAAGATACTTTAGGGAGATTACTATGGAATTCAACCTTGATAAATAGCATGATAAATAGCATGATAAATAACATGATAAATAATATATAATTAATTATGAGATACACTCTACTACTAGCTACTATACTTTTCTCTGCTTCAGCATTTCTCTTACCGCTAAGTGCTTCAGCTGGCCAACATAACACAGGCGGCAATGATGATTTAATAATTGAGATCAAGCAGGGCGTTGTTAGACCGATTACTCTGGCAGTTGCAAATTTTAATTCAAAAAATGTGCAAGTGGCTAAACAATTGGACAAAATAGTGAGGAATAATCTACGCCTGAGTGGTCACATGACAGCCCTTAAGGCGAAAGACATGCCCAATCAACCCTTCCGTAACGAGCAGATTATTTATCCTGCTTGGCGTAAGAGTGCTGCCGAGTATTTGATATTTGGCGAAATTACCAGGGACAGGCGTAACAAGTATCAAATGAATATATCGGTTGCCGATATTCTTAGTGGCAAGATTAGAGATAGTAAGATATTTAAATTTAATGGGAGGTATACTAGAGATTTTGGTCATTATATTAGTGATTATGTATACAAAGTTATCACTGGCTTAGATGGTTCATTCTCCACCAAAATTGCTTATGTGAAAAGAACTCAAAGTAGAGGGAAAAGATTTTATAAATTAATCATAGCGGATGCTGATGGTGCTAGGGAGAAGGTGATAGTATCTTCAGATGAGCCCTTGTCGTCTCCTGCTTGGTCTCCTGACTCTAAGAAAATCACCTATGTTTCTTTTGAGAATGGACGATCTAACATATTCATACAAGATATAGTCAGTGGTAGGCGTCAGTTAATTACCGATTTTAAGGGAATCAATAGTGCTCCTGCTTGGTCCCCTGATGGTAAAACCTTAGCAGTGGTTTTGTCCCAAGGTGCTAATGCTGATATATATCTAATTGATATTAAGAGCGGCAATTATAAAAGAGTTACTAGGCATAAAGATATAGATACTGAACCTAGCTGGTCAAAAGATGGTTCTAAGGTGATATTCACTTCAGACCGCACTGGCCGGCCACAAATTTATGAATATGATCTTGATGGTGCTAAAATCAAGCGACTCATAAAGAATAACTCCTATAGTGCCAGCGCTCATTATACTCATAATGATGAAGAGGTAATAATGATTAATGTGCTTGAAGGCAAGTATAGTGTGATTATGTATAATTTGGCAAGTAAGAAGGTCACCCGCATAAGCAAGACATCTCTTGATGATAGCCCGAGTGTTTCCCCAGATGGTAATCGGGTAATTTATTCTACTAAGTCAGGCAGACGTAATGTTTTGGCTATCGCCTCAGTTGATTTAGGCAATAGTGTTTTTCTCAATAGTGTTAGAGGTGATGTGACTTCGGTTGCTTGGTCCCCATTCATATTCAAATTCTCCTTTTAGAAACGTGGGCGAGCTAAGACGTGCTTGGCTAAACTTTAAATCCCGCAAATTGCCGTATTATTCTTTGTGGTTATTTTGTAGTTTAACTTTGATATCATTGTGTGCTGAAATTATAGCCAATGATGAACCCTTGTTAGTCGTTTATCCGGACAAGGTCTATTATCCAGTATTTGTTTCTTATTCTGAGATGGACTTCGGTGGCGAGTTTGACAGTAGCCCCAATTATCGTGAAACCTATATGATGGATTTATTGCAAGAAAAGAGCATATTCATTGTATGGCCCTTAATAAAGTTTGATGGACGGACTATCAATTACAACTTAAGAGAGGCAGCCCCTAGTAGCCCAGATGCAGTGAACTGGCTGGGGACAGATGACCAAGGCAGAGATCTGCTGGCACGCATTATTTATGGCTATCGCATATCGGTAAT
>JAAOII010000025.1 GCA_015163845.1 Candidatus Portiera sp. | reverse complement strand
AAGAGCAACTAAAGTTGCAGTGCCAGCCGCCTTACCGGCTAGTATGTCTTTACTGCTATCTCCAACATAGACCACTTTTTCTGGATTCATGTCTAACTGCTCACAAGCATGGAGAATAGTGTGCGGATGTGGTTTCATATACTCTAAATCATCTCCGCAGACCAATACTTTATGACCTTGTAGAGTTTCTATAGCATTTACTATAGGTATACTTCCACGGCGACTCTTGTTGGTTACTATACCCCAAGGAGTGTCTTTGAGTAACTCAATAACCGCTTGAATGCCAGTAAATAAGCAACTACCCTGCTGAAGTGGATCTTCAAAATAATAATCAAGAAATTTTTGCCGACGACTATTCAAAGCATCCATATCCTTAGTGCCGAATGCCTCACCAAGCAGACCCATAGCTCCATCAGAAATGCAGGGTTTCAATACTTCATCTGTAGGGATGGAATGATTCTCTTCTTTTAGAATGCGTTTAGTCGCATGGAGCATATCTGGTGCTGAATCCAATAAGGTGCCATCCAAATCAAATAACACTGCATCATATTTTCTATTATCAGTATCTAACATCAGTAGCTGGTATATTAGTGTCCTGTATATCAGTAGCTAAGAGTAATTGCATCCCAGAGTCGTTACAGGGCCTTCCCAATAGTGGCAGAAGTATTTAGTAGATTGAGTGGTTGCTCTAGCTGATTTCTCTAGAGGTCTTCTATAGAGGGTTTAGGCGTGGAAACTTTCTCCACAGCCACACTCACCTTTGGAGTTTGGGTTGGTAAATTTAAACCCCTCTTTGAGACCCTCTTGCACATAGTCCATTGAAATGCCTTGCAGATAAGGTAAACTTTGGGGATCAATAAAAAGTTTTACTCCCTGTGCTTCAATAACTTTGTCTTGAGTGGATACTTCATCAACAAACTCTAAAACATAAGCAAGACCTGAGCAACCAGTGGTCTTAACTCCCACTCTGATACCTAGACCTTTACCGCGTTTGCCAAGTTGATCCGCTATGTGATTAGCTGCAGCCGATGATAAATCAACAACTTGTTTATTATCCATAAGAATTAAAATTACAGGATGCTATTAGCACCTGATCCTTAGTATAACTGATGTAGTATTAACCAGCTGCTTCTGCTTGTGCTGGAGCGCTACCTTGCTTTTTCTTGTAATCATCAATTGCTGCCTTAATAGCATCTTCTGCTAATACGGAACAATGGATTTTTACAGGAGGCAAAGCAAGTTCTTCTACTATTTCAGTATTTTTAATTTTGCTTGCTTCTTCTAAGTTCTTACCTTTCAACCACTCGGTTGCCAGAGAGCTAGAAGCAATTGCTGAACCACAACCATAGGTCTTGAACTTAGCATCTTCTATGATACCTCCTTCGCTGACTTCTATTTGCAATCGCATAACATCGCCACAAGCAGGAGCTCCTACCATGCCGGTGCCAACTTTTGCAGAGTCGGTGTCCAACTTTCCAACATTACGAGGATGCTCGTAATGGTTTATTACTTTATCACTATATGCCATAATTCTTTCTAGTTAGTGGGCTGCCCACTCAATAGCTGATATATCAACCCCATCTTTATACATATCCCACAAAGGAGATAGTTCGCGCAATTTATTCACCGCAACTTTAATATCCTTAACCGCCTGATCAACTTCTGCTTCAGTGGTATATCTACCAAAAGTGAAGCGGATGGAACTGTGAGCTAACTCATCATTGCGTCCCAAAGCACGTAAAACATAAGATGGCTCCAAACTTATTGAAGTGCAGGCCGAGCCAGATGATACTGCCATATCTTTTAGAGACATCATTAAAGATTCTCCTTCAATATAATTAAAACTAACATTCAGGTTGTGCGGAACTCTCTGCTCCATAGAACCATTCAGATAAATCTCTTCCATGTCCTTGATCTCATTCCAAAAACGATCTCTCAACTTTGTCATTTTCTTAAGATCTGCTGCCATTTCTTGTTTAGCTATGGCAAAAGCTTCACCCATGCCCACAATTTGGTGAGTTGGCAAGGTGCCAGAACGCATTCCTCTTTCATGACCACCACCATGCATTTGGGCCTCTAGCCTAGCACGAGGTTTACGCCTAACAAACGCAACACCTATGCCCTTAGGACCATAGGCCTTGTGAGCGGAAAAACTCATTAAATCAACTTTCATATCCTGCAAATCAATTTCTGCTTTGCAAGGAGATTGTGCAGCATCAACATGGAAAACCACTTTGGCAGCTGAAGTAACTTCGCCTATTGCCTTGATATCCGTGATAACCCCTATTTCATTGTTTACATGCATAAGAGAAACCAAAATTGTATCCTCCCTTATAGCCGCTGCAACTTGGTCTGGAGTAATGATACCTTCACTACTCGGATCAAGATAAGTAACCTCATAACCCTCTCTCTCTAGTTGGCGGCAAGTATCTAAAATTGCCTTGTGCTCAATCTTGGAAGTTATTATGTGTTTGCCCTTCTTGTGATAGAAATGGGCAGTGCCTTTGAGGCATAGATTGTCGCTTTCTGTAGCACCAGAAGTCCATACAATTTCACGTGGATCGCAATTTAGCAAATCGGCAACCTGCTTGCGGGCTTTTTCAATAGCGGCTTCCGCCTCCCAGCCATAAGAATGAGATCTTGATGCTGGATTACCAAATACTCCATCTAGAGTTAGGTAGTTCATCATGACTTTAGCTACCCTTGGATCTACAGGAGTAGTTGCTGAATAGTCAAAATAGGTGCTTGGCATTATACTTACATTATAGAGTTAAACAATAATTATTACAAGTTAATCAATATTATTTCTTCTGAACTTCTAATACTTCTGCTTCTTCAACCAATTTGTCTTCAGTTGAGGTAATAGGATCGTTAGAAATATTCTCCAAAATTGCTTCTTGTTCGCCTTCACTCAATTCTGTAGTATCACTATCACGACTTATTAAAGCAAGTCGTTTTTCTTTTTCTTTGGTCATCTCATAATGGAAGTATCCAGTACCAGCCGGAATTAAGCAACCCACTATTACATTTTCTTTGAGACCATGCAATACATCTTCTTTGGCATTTATTGCTGCTTCTGTAAGAACTCTAGTAGTATCCTGGAAAGATGCCGCAGAAATAAATGAATCTGTCGATAGTGAAGCACTTGTAATACCTAAGAATACCCTTTCATATAGAGTTGGTTTTTTACCAAGTTTCTCTAGTTCTTCGTTTACCCGATTAACTTCTCTAAGTTCAACTTGCTCACCTTTGACAAAAGTTGAGTCGCCCACATCAGTGATTCTAACCTTACGTAATAATTGCGATACGATTGCTTCAATATGCTTGTCGTTAATTTTAACTCCTTGCATGCGATAAATAACCTGAACTTCATTGACGATATAACTAGTAAGTTCTTCTTCACCCCTATATTTCAATATATCATGGGGGTTCATTACTCCTTCGCAAATCAATTCACCAGCATCAACTTGACTGCCTTCAAGAACATTTATATGACGGCGACGTGGTATGGTAATTTCGTCCAACTTATCACCTTTATCTGTAACAATCAACAACTTAATCTTGTCAGCTGTCTCCTTGCCAAACTTGACTAGACCTTTGCACGGGGCAAGAATAGCTGAATCCTTAGGTATCCGTGCTTCAAATAAAGCGGCTACTCTTGGCAAACCACCAGTTATATCATGGGACTTCTGTTCTTCCACAGCAATCCTAGCGATAGCTGTTCCTTTACTAACCTTTTGTCCTTCAACCACATTTACCACTGATTTAGCTGGTAATATGTAGCTTAATTCACGTCCCAACTCTGGGTGCATTACTGGCTTACCGGATGTATCAGTAATATAGATACTGGGGCGCATGAGCTTACCAGCTGGAGGTCTCTCTGTTGGATTTATGATTTCTATATTAGAAAATCCAGTGGACTCATCTGTTTGATGCTTTACTGTAATATTCTCTTCAAAATCTGCAAAGTTGACTACTCCACTTTCTTCCGCGATTATAGGCAAACTATGTGCATTCCATGTGGCTATTTGTTGTCCCGCCTTAACTGAAACTCCAGCATTAACCAATATGGAGGCACCATAAGGGACACTGTAATTTTCTGTTTCTCGGTTTTGATTATTGAGTATTTTGATACGTCCTGAACGGGATATAACTACTAAATCTTTCTCATCTTCACGCTTAACATAACTGATATTATCAAACTTGACTTTACCGCCAAGTTTAACAGTTACGTTATCCACCAGCGATGCCTTACTTGCAGCTCCACCAGTGTAGAAAGTTCTCATAGTCAACTGAGTACCTGGCTCACCTATGGACTGGGCGGCTATAACACCCACCGCTTCACCTCTATTTACTAGAGTACCACGAGCTAGATCAACACCGTAACATTGACGGCAAATACCTGTAGCGGCCTTGCAGGTTACTGGTGATCTTATAATCACATCGCCCACATTATTTTCATCCAATACCTTTATTGTTTCATCATCAAAATAGGTACCAGCTGGTAGCACTACTTTATTAGCACCTTCTTTGCCAGAATATACATCTTGAGCCGCAATCCTTCCATAAATTCTTTCCGCAAGAGACACCACAGTATCACCACCTTCTACTACTGAGGTAATACGCAGACCTTGATCGGAACCACAGTCATCTTCAGAAACTATAAAATCTTGTGATACATCAACTAAACGTCTAGTAAGGTAACCTGAGTTAGCTGTCTTAAGTGCTGTGTCTGCCAATCCCTTACGAGCACCATGAGTACAGATAAAGTATTGCAATACTGAAAGACCTTCACGGAAATTTGAAGTCACAGCTGTTTCAATAATAGAACCATCTGGACGTGCCATCAGACCACGCATACCAGCCAACTGGCGAATTTGCGATTCGGAACCACGGGCTCCAGAATCCGCCATCATATATACAGGATTAAAGGACTTAAAGGATTTTTCCTTTTTACCTTCGCCTTCAACATCTGTACTAATATTCTGCATCATCACTTTACCAATCTCATCATTAGCATTGGACCAAGTATCAATGGTCTTGTTATATTTCTCTCCGCGAGTAAGTAGACCATTCCTAAAATCTAATGCAATTTGATTAATCTCTTCCTCTGCCTGTCCAATAATAGATGTCTTCTCTTCAGGAATCTTAAGATCATCCAAGGATATTGATATGCCTGATTTTGTTGCATACTCAAAACCCAAATACATCAAACGATCAGCAAAAATAACTGTTGTCTTGAGTTCTAAACGTTTATGACTAACACTAATAATATTGGATATATCTTTATGCTTCATGGTCTTATTAGTCAAAGAAAACTCTATACCATCTGGAACTATCTGGAAGAAAATCAATCTACCTGCAGTAGTTTCATAAATACCTTGTTCCGTCAAAAACTCTTTTTCCTTGTTAATGGAAATAGATTTAACTCGCACCTTAATCTTGTCATGTAATTTTATGACGCCAGCATTATGAGCACGCACAACCTCTTCTGGATCAGCAAATACTTTAGTTGACTCTGGAGATTTT
>JAAOII010000024.1 GCA_015163845.1 Candidatus Portiera sp. | reverse complement strand
TTTACGTAGCGCGGAGCTTGGAATTGAGAAAATGAAGCAAGAGAAAGGCATAATAAGCATGAACAATATCTTGGCAATACAACAAGAGATAGAAGGCAACAAGGCTGGTATCCGTAGTCAGGCAGGAACAGTCATTAAGAATCAGAATACGGGAGAGGTAATATACACTCCGCCCCAAGATCCAACTGAGATTAAAGATTTGATGCAGGAGTTGCTGGAGTATATTAACCTGGATAGTGGGGAACATCCATTGATAAAAATGGCATTAATTCATCACCAGTTTGAGAGTATCCATCCTTTCTTTGATGGGAATGGTCGCACTGGTCGCATTCTAAATTTGCTGTATTTGATACAAGCCAAACGACTTTCGCTACCTGTTCTATACTTAAGTAGATTCATAAATCATAATAAAAGTGAATATTATCGTTTACTGCAGGCGGTAAGAAACGAATCTAGCTGGAAAGAGTGGGTAATTTATATGCTTACTGGTATAGCTATGACTGCTGCACATACAACAGATTTGATTAACCAGATTCAAGATCAATTTACTGCTCATAAAGATAAGATCAGGAGCAATTATAAGTTCTATAGTCATGAATTGTTGAATCATATCTATGCTTATCCATATACTAGGATAAGTTTTTTTTCTGAAGAACTTAATGTAGGGCGACCTACAGCTACAAAATACCTTAACCAACTTAGTTCAGGAGGCATTCTTACCAAAGTGGAGAAGAACAATCGGTTTTATTACATAAACCACAAACTATACGACATACTAACAAAAACCCCTTCTTTGAAAATCAGTAACTCACAATAAATTAAATAATAATGACAATTAACGAATATAACCCACAGGCAATTGAGGAGCAGGTCCAAGCATATTGGTCCGAAGAAGGCACCTTTGAAGTAACTGAAGATAAAAGCAAGGAAAAGTTCTATTGCTTAACTATGCTACCCTACCCCAGCGGACGTCTACACATGGGACATGTTAGGGTGTATACCATTGGTGATGTTTTGGCAAGATACCACCGTATGATGGGCAAGAATGTTCTTAATCCTATGGGGTGGGATGCTTTTGGTCTTCCAGCTGAAAATGCTGCCCTGAAAAATAAAGAGTCACCTAATAATTGGACTCATTCGAATATTGCCTATATGAAGAATCAACTCCAGCGATTGGGTTTTTCTTTTGATTGGTCTCGCGAACTTGCGACTTGCGACGCCTCTTATTATAAATGGGAGCAGTGGTTCTTTTTGCAGATGTTTGATAAGGGCTTGGTTTATCGCAAGAATGCCATAGTTAACTGGGACCCAGTGGATCAGACCGTCTTGGCAAACGAGCAGGTTATTGATGGCAAGGGCTGGCGTTCTGGTGCAGTAGTGGAACAAAAAGAATTGCCTCACTGGTTTATGAAGATTACTGATTATGCTGATGAGTTATTGGATTCATTAAAAGATCTAGATGCTTGGCCCAAACAAGTAAAGCTCATGCAGGAGAATTGGGTTGGCAGATCAAGTGGACTAAGAATTACTTTCACTCTTGATGAGCAAGGTATTGTGGCTGCCGCTGATGCTTTGACAGAGAATGAATCCAACAAGGGAAGCAAGGGAAGCAAGGGAAGCAAGGGAAGCAAGAAAGGAGAAATAGATGTATTCACTACTAGGCCAGACACCTTATGCGGCGTTACTTTTATTAGTTTTGCTCCAGAGCATCCTGTGGTGGCAGCTTGGATGAAGCAAGAGCCAACTATTGAAAAGTTTGTTAATGATTATCGTTCAACTACTCTAAGCCCTGAAGATAGAAGTAAAAGTAAGAAAGGCATTAAAACACCCTACAAAGCACTCAACCCATTGACTAATGAATATGTTGAGGTTTGGGTAGCGGATTATGTGCTAATGGGCTATGGCACAGGAATAGTCATGGGAGTGCCAGCCCATGATCAACGCGATTGGGAATTTGCTCAATTACATGGCTTACCGATAAAACAAGTTATTTCCTCCAAGGATGGCAATGACCTTGGCGGCTCTTCTGCCTATGAAGAAAAGGGCATTAATGTTAATTGTGGTGAGGACTTGGATGGTTTAGATTTTGATGCATCCTATGCTATGGTTTTACAGAAATTGTCTGCAACTGGCAAAGGTAAAGAAGAAATTAATTATAGGTTAAGGGATTGGGGCATATCACG
>JAAOII010000023.1 GCA_015163845.1 Candidatus Portiera sp. | reverse complement strand
AGGGTAACCCTTGGGATCAAATTGGGGAGAATATCACAGAAGGACAACAAGTAAGTGGTTCAGTCACTAAATTAGATAACTATGGATTCTTTGTTGAACTGTCTCCAGGAATAGTTGGTTTGGTTTATCTGACCGAGATTGACTGGGTAAACAAATCGCCAAAACCGTCAAAATATGTTAGTGTTGGCGACAAAGTTAATGTAGAAATTCTTGCTTTGGATCTTGAGAAACGCCGCATCTCTCTTGGTTACAAACAATGCCAACAAAACCCTTGGGTTGACTATGCGAATAACCATTCAGTTGGTGATATAATCACTGCTCCAGTGAATAGATTTAACAAACATGGATTATTCTTGGCTATTAATGATAATTTAGATGGCTTCGTCCATATAAGCAATATTGACTGGGATAGCTCTCAAGAAGATGTCCTCAAGAAATATTCCAAAGGTGATGTCGTCAAGGCGCAAATAACTATTATTGACCCTCAAAAAGGGAAAATAGCTCTCAGCATTAAGAAGGTAACACCTAATGTGTTCATGGACTTCGGTAAGAAGTATGATCTCAAGAAGAGTGTTATTGTCTGCAAGGTTAAGTCCATAGAGAATAAACAAGTAATAGTATCTTTGGAAAATGAGTTGGATGGCATAATTATGGCATCAGAGCTTGGCGGTGATAGAATGAAAGATCCTGCAGACATCTGTAAAGTGGGAGACGAACTCACAGCCATGCTATGGCGTATGGATGCGAAAAGTAAGAGAATCTATCTATCAGTTCGTGCTATCACAGAGCAAGATGATAAAGAAGCTATGGCAGAACAAAAGAAGAAGAAGACCGGTTTCCTCTCCACTTTTGCCGACATCTTACATATCGGTAGCAAGTCAAACGATGACAAGACACCAGAAGACAAGACACCAGAAGATAAGACACCAGAAGACAAAACTGCGGAAGCAACTGAAGATAAAGTTGAGGCAGTAGCCGAAGACAAAGCTGCGGAAGCGACTGAAGATAAGCCCGAGGCAGTAGCCGAAGACAAAGGCGCGGAAGCGACTGAAGATAAGCCCGAGGCAGTAGCCGAAGATAAAGGCGCGGAAGCGACTGAAGATAAGCCCGAGGCAGTAGCCGAAGATAAAGGCGCGGAAGCGACTGAAGATAAGCCCGAGGCAGTAGCCGAAGACAAAGCTGCGGAAGCGACTGAAGACACAGCAAATACAGAAGAAAAAGACAAGGAATAACCTTAGCATTATAAAGTCGTAAATTGTATATTCATAAATGCTAGCTGGTATTGGATATAATTTAGATTGTGCAAATCATTCACAAAATAATCTTTGTTTTTAAGGGCATATTAGCACTCGGGTTAATTGCTTTAGGCATATACTTTGCCCTGTCCAACAACCAACAAGTAAGTATAGATCTTATTTTGTTCAGCATAGAATCAATTAATATTGGTTTACTTATCATCATAGCGGTTTCTTGTGGAACCTTACTTGGTATACTTTTATCCTCCATAGGCAATATATTCAATAAAAAGAACTGATGCAGATGAATTACTCTAAGTATTGTCTGTTATTTTCCATATTTATCTTGGCATCTGCGATGCTGATATCTTGTTCCAGCATTCCCAAGTCAAAAGTTAAAATACCTGGCTTTGAAAGCCAAACACCAAGAGGTAAAAGTAACACGCAAACACATGGTATTGACCTAAAAACAGATGATGCTTATAAAAGTATAGCGGAAATTGTAAATAAGAAAAAACGGAAATCTAATGGGAAGTCCGACACAGACGAAGCAGGTCCCTTAGAAGAAATACTATTACTTGAAATACAAGCATCTCGCGGTGAATATGTTTTAGAAACGATTGAGGGAATGATCGCCCATGCCGAGTTATATAGTAATGAAGAAGTTGCTCAACGTGCTTATGAATTGTCTACAATCATATATGACCAGAGAGTTGCAAAAGATATTGCTCGCAGATGGTATTCTATTGCAACTTCAAGCGACGCTGCCCAGAAATCATATATCCAGCAATTAATAATTTCCTCCGACTATGAATTAGCTTTTGAAATTATAGCTAATAGAGTTGATCAAGGCAAGAGTGCAGATTTTATATCTATAGCCCGCTATTATCAAGTTGTTGATGAAGAGCAAGCAAATGATCTCATAACCTTTTATAATCGCTACTTGAGAATCTACCCGGATAAGAAGAGCAACTTGAATGCTGGTGGCATGCTAGCCCGCTATAAGCTAGCGCACTTTTTGTTCTATCAAAAGAGATATACTAAATCACTTAATTTAATTAATTTAATACTCGCCAAACAGATTAAAGGATTAAATTTATCGCAGCAAGCAACAGAGATGAAAGCTAGGATTTACTACTTAACAGAACGTCCAAATGGAGAATCTTTCTATAAACAGGCAACAAGAAAGTTCCCTCGCTCATACCCAACACATATCTATTATGCTCTCTATCTTTTATACCAAGATAAACCCAAACAAGCAGAGGCCTTCTTACTTAGTTGGGCTAAGAAACGTCTAACTACAAAAGATGATCTCTACAAATTACTTACTTTGGGGATAGGTGCTTACAAGGTATCTTTTAACAATCTCTATGAGTATGTAGTAAGCACCATAGATAAGCATTCCCCAGCAGATTCTCTATTCATATCGGGAGCTATGGCATTTGCCATTGGCGATTTAACTGGGACAGAGGCATTACTTACTAGAGTTCAGCAGGGATCTCCACTATTAACCAGTGCCTTCTCAATAAGATTAAAAAATGCTCTATCAGTCAATGAATTTGAAGCTGCAGAAGATTTATTAGAAGAAATTTCTAGCTATAACTGGCAGGCCTATATTTTCTTTACTGGGCAATATGCAATTGAATTAATTCATAAAGGGCAAAGTAAAAGAGCTAAGCAAGTCATTACAGCTATGTCAAAACGTTTCAAAAAAGATCCTGATGTCATAGAAGCCCTTGCTTATGTTTATTATGAAATGGGTGATATTTCGGCAATGTCAAGAGAGTATGATAAAGCACTACGCATTCATCCAGATAGTCATGCTATTCAAAACTCTTATGGCTATTCTCTAGCAGATAGAAATGTTCAATTGAATAAAGCCCAAAAATTAATTAATGCCGCAATAAAAACGGAGCCTACTAGCCCGGCTTATGTTGATAGCTTGGGCTGGCTAAACTACAAGAAAGGAAAGTTACAGGAAGCAAAATATCTTCTAGAGTGGGCCTACCGCCGCAAAATTGATCCTGAAATAGCAACGCACTTGGGAGAGGTCTTATGGCAAAATGGCCAGAAACAACGAGCGAGGTATTTGTGGCTATTAAACAGTGAATTAAATCCAGATTCAAGAGTTCTAAATGAGACCATCAAGAGACATGGCATAGATAGAAGTTTTCTTACAAAAGATTCTTACTTCTTCAGAACTGACTTTTTAGAATAACTTCGTCAGCGTGTTTGTGAGCTTATTTGAAAGTCCCCTCTTTAATTTTTTTAAGAATATTGAACTATATTGAGGTATATTAGTTACTTAATCTTAGTAATGTTTAATTTATCTTTCTTATCTACAAATTTCCGCAAACAACTGAGCGACTCATTACTCAGATAATGTTCCAACCCTTCGGCATCTTTTTCGGCATTATCTCTACTTACGCCTAAACATAACAAGAAATTAACTACTAGTTCGTGGCGAGAGGTGCATTTTTTAGCGAGCTCCTCTCCTTCTTCGGTTAAGAAGACCGACCTGTAAGGAGCCGAGTGGGCTAAACCATCTTTCTTGAGTCGGGTTATTGCACCATTAACTGCTGCTGAAGATACCCCAAACAATTCAGCCAAATCAGAGATTCGTGCTTCGCCCCTTTCTTGAATTAGATGAGCAATCATTTCAACATAATCCTCTTGCAACTCATTTTTTTGAGCTTCCCGTTTGTTATCAAATATTGCTGATCTTGAGAGTGTTGTCATATCTATTACTGTATAAAAATAGTATTTGTTTTATACTTACTATTATAAGCGATAATATAGCTCCAAATGAAACTATTGTTCCTCCTACGTTTAAACTGAATTCTTCCCCTAGGTAATAGGCAGGAACATACACCGCAATGCTGTAGCCAGCTATACAAATAAACAGGGCAAAAACCATGCCAAGTAAATTCCTTGAGAAAAGATTGTTAGAGAAGAAAGACGCCAGTAATGGAGGGATGATGAACATCCCAAGAATCATTATGAGGCCGATGATTTTGAAGGCGGCAACTACGGTCATGGTCACAAATACAGATATACCATAATACAAAAAAGATGAATATTTGACATGGCAGCGGGCATAGTTATAATTAAAAGATACTAATAGTATCTCCTTATAGAAAACCATAAATAAGATCATGCTAATACATAATATGCCGATTAATATGGGAATATCTGCTGGCATATTGGCAAGTGCTATACTTAGATCAAATGTATCTCCGGCACGCAACCCCAGCCAATATATGGACTCCAAGCTACCGAATAGGATGTGGTTGACATCAAAATGCACTTTAGAGTCGACAAATAGCTCTAAGAGTAAAATCCCTAAAGCAAACCATGCACTAAACACCATGCCTAATACCGCTGAACGGTCATGCCTACGGCTGAGCACTTCAACTAGCCATATACCAGACAAGGAGGCGCCCAGTGCACCCCAAAAAATATTAAAGAAGTTTATCTCGCCGCTCATCATGAAGGCAACAACCATCCCCGGCAATACCATGTGTGAAACAGCATCCACTGTCATACTTTGATTACGCACCAATAGCAAATTTCCACCTACATTGCAACAAAGAGCGCTGAGTAAGGCACTGATCAATGGACCAAAGTCAACCTGCCAAAAATCACTAAATGTCATTAGTTATCCTGACGGGTCTCATGTCTTGCCCATAGATTCCCATATCTATCGTGTAATGTCCTCCAAATTAATGCCGTAAAGTAAAACAGCATTCCAAAAAGGATTATGGCTGACCCTGAAGGCACGTCATCCAACCCAGCACTAATGGATACCCCTATGTGAGCAGATATCGCACCTATGAGTGCAGAAGTCAATATAAATGCACTCCAATTCTTAACTAACAAGGAGGCGGTCAATGCTGGAATGGTGATAATTCCCATGATCAAAATTAAGCCCATGGATCTAATACCTACTGCTATGGTAATACACGCCAGAATAGTCAATAGCAAATCCAGGAGATTAATATTGTAGCCCAGAGCAGCCGCATACTTCTGATCAAAACAGAGCAACTTCCATTCCTTGTATAAAGCAAAATATGCAACAAATACTACCAAGGCACCAGAAGATATTAGCGTTGTCTCTGCCAAGTTAATAGTGGCACTCTGCCCCAGTAGAAAATACTCCAACCCTGCTTTGGTGCCGCTGGGGATGGTTTGGATATAGCTCAATAAAACCACGCCTCCGCCATAAAATCCACTCAAGGTAAGAGATAATGCCGCATCTTGACGCATCCAGCGTTCTAATAGACGCATTACTCCAAGAGCTAATACAACTGTAAACAAAGCCCCCCCTAAGATGACCCATTCTTCCCTAGCACCGTCCATGAAAAATAATGATATCAAGAAACCTATGCCGACCCCCGGCAAAGTTGCATGGCTTAATGTGTCAGTTAATAGTGCTTTGCGTCTATGGAGTAATAGCCCTCCTATGATACCAGAAATTAAACCCTGAAATATTAATGCAAGACAAACAATGGAGGCATTATATGAATATGAAAAAGTTAATGAATACCATATATCCAATAAATTCACTGAAGGTTGCATGATGTATTATGCCGCAGATGCGACTTTAGTTACCTTATTGCGCTTTTTAAATTGGGGAACGGCTATGCCCGCACCATAAGCACTTTCTAAATTCTTTTTGCTTAATACTTTTGTTAGGTCTCCCTGTGCAATTAAGTGATGATTTATCAAGATACCATGATCAAAATAATCTGCAGCATCATATAAATTATGATGAACACATACTATACTCTTGCCTTTACTAATCAAGTCATCAAATAGTTTGTATATCACTTCTGAGGTTTTCAAATCCACCCCAGCTAATGGCTCATCAAATAGAAATAATTCTGCTTCTTCATTCACTATTGAACGAGCTAAAAACACTCTTTGTTGCTGCCCCACTGATAGCTGGCTGATCGGTCTATCTGCCAGATCTTCTATGCCAAGCTTGGCTAGAGCATCGTAAGCCATTTTTTTGTGCTGTTTATTCAATGGACGAAACCAACCAACCTTGGCATAAAGTCCCATTTCTGCTACTCCATGACAGGTAACTGGAAAGTCCCAATCAACTTCTTGACGTTGCTCTGTATAAGAGAAACTGGAATAATTCTTTATGAGAGACCCTTTATAAGAAGTCACACCTGTAAGTGCCTTTAGTAGTGTGCTTTTACCGGCTCCGTTAGGACCGAGCATTGCTATCTTTGAATTCTTTGGGAGTTTGACTGATAAAGGTCCTAGTGCCTTATGCAAGCCATAATCCACTGACAAATTTTTGCATTCTAGTAAGTATTTCATTATCGTGGTTTAAGTATATAAAAATACACGCCCCATTAAGTCGCGCGAGGTTGTTAGGTTTTGTGTCGGAGAATATTACTTAAGATAAAGGGGCGAGTCCATTTCCTTATAGGAAATTCTATGCCTCTTTAGCAGCAAATGGATGATCTTCAACATTCCAAGCATTTAGTATGGTTCTCATATTATGCTTAAACATACCAATGTATGTTCCCTCTTTAGCCCCACTTGCTCCCATGGCATCTGAGTAGAGAGTGCCACCTATATCAATCTTGTAGCCCTGATTAGCAGCCCCTTCAATAACAGCATTCATATCCCGAGGATTGACAGAGCTTTCAACAAATACCACTTCGATCTTATTCTCTACTAAGAAGTCAACTAGTCGGCTAATGCGTCTGATACTGATTTGTCTATCTGTGGATATACCTTGAATAGCTAATACCTTAATACCATATTTTTTCCCGAAATAGCCAAAAGCATCGTGAGAGGTAACCAAAACCTTTGATTCTGCAGGAATAGCTTGGAATGCTTTTTGCGCATCTGAATCTAGATCATGAATCTTTTTTGTATAATCTTTTAGGCCGGCTATAATAGTTTTCTTACACTCTGGATAACTCTTGACGACTTGGTGGCTGGCTATGGTTATTACATTCAGCCATAAAAGAGGATCCATCCACAAATGTGGGTCAAAGACAAGCGGAGACACTTCAAGCAATCTTTTTGCCGGTATCATATCTCCTACACTATGAACATCTTTAAATAGAGACATATCATCCAGTATTGGCTGCATTTGAAGTTCTAAATGTAGCCCAAGATTCATTACTAGATTTGCTTTGTGCATCTGAAGGACATCCGCACGACTTAGGCGGTATAAATGAGGGTCTGTTCCACTGCCCAACAGATTTTTGACTTGGGTGCAGCCTCCTGTAATCGCTGCGAGGGGTTCACCTAATTGGGCAATGGAAGAGACGACTTTCTTATTATCACTCACGTATGAATTATATGCAACACCCGCGCCACCAACCAAGTCAGATTGGTGTCCTAAATCATGGTAGTCTCCATCTCCAGCGTAAGCAGAAGAAACTATCAATAGGATTAACACGGCTAACAAGTGAAATACCACCTTCACTTGACGACTAGAGTAATAGAGGAAAGTATTAATAACCAAGGTAATACTCATAGACAGTGCAATAATAGGACTTATTGCCCTAATGCTTGCTCTCTTGACTAGCGAACTGCTTGTATTACTTTTATATTTCATCTTTCTTTATCTAAGCGTAAATTTTTAACTTACCTTATACTTATTTATACCGCATTAAAACTTTTTTGTCAAGTTAAATTATAATAAATTAGTGTTTTTGTAAAAAAAACTTGCTAAATATCTAATATTTGACGCATTTTCCCATATTCCCCTACGTTTCTCCGCGTTTATAAGTGTTTCCAAGCATACCTATATAATTTTGGATAATTTTGGATAATTTTAGATAGTTACCAGGGAATTCCATAAATTCATCCGCTTCATATAATAATCCTGCTGACTAAAGGAATACCTGCTTGGCAAGCACGCCCTATAGCAAGCATTTAGTATATAATACCTATAGCCATACAAGTTTATTAATAACATGCCGAGGTGGCGGAATCGGTAGACGCGCTGGTCTCAAAAATCAGTTCCTTCTGGGAGTGCGAGTTCAAGTCTCGCCCTCGGTATTCACATTATTATGTGTTGAAATAATAAATACTCTATATTAAGACATTATGATCATTTCACATAAGTATGAATTCATATTCATCAAGATACGTAAAACAGCTAGTAGTAGTATAGAAGCATCATTGTCCCCCCATTGTGGCGAAGATGACATAATCACTCCCATGCCAAGCTCGCCTGAACATAGCCATGCCCGCAACTGGGAGGGTAGTATCAGTAGTTGGCAGTTATGGCGACGTATACCAGAAATGATCTTTTGGCGCGCCTCCACCATCCAGAATTACAAGGGGATGTCTCAAAGACGCCAAATTCTCCACGGCAACTTATATAACCACATGCGGGCAGTTGATATTAAAGAATGCATCCCAGCTATAAAATGGAATAGTTATTTCAAATTTTGCTGTGAACGCAACCCATGGGACAAATTGCTGTCGCGTTATTCTTGGCAATATAAAGACCAGGACCCCAAGCTACCCAATGAAGTTTCATCTGACCTCTTCACCTCATATCTCCAGCAGCAGCTAAGAGCATCTCCTTCTCTAAGCGACTATCCTTTTTATACTGATAGATCAGGTAAATTGTTGGTGGACAAAATAATTCGCTTTGAGGACTTGACAAATGATTTCGCCGCAGTTAGCAAGAAAATTGGTATCCCAGCTAAATTGGATTTACAACTTAAGCAAGGACCTAAGGCGGCAGGACTCTCATGTAGAGGTTTCTACAGAAACGTCTATACATCTGAGCAGAAAGAACTAGTGGCATCAGCATGTGCCAAAGAAATAGAATTGCTCGGTTATGAGTTCTAACTATTATTCATACAGATGAGTTCTGAACCTCAACCGCTAAAAAAATTTGGTCAACACTTCTTAAGTAACCCTTATAGATTACAACTTATGCTGGATGAAATATCCCCAACCGCTAATGAAAGTTTTGTCGAGATTGGACCTGGCACTGGTGCATTGACCTTCCCGCTCAGCAAACTCTGCAAGTTAATTATTTCATTGGAGGTGGATGACAGAATGTTACGTTTTCTAAAAGGCAATATACAGGCCAGCATAAAAGGCGATATTCAAACTGGCGT
>JAAOII010000221.1 GCA_015163845.1 Candidatus Portiera sp. | reverse complement strand
GGATATACTGGGAATTTGACTGGTTATTATCAAGGTGAAAAAATTGTCGGCACTTTTTCCGATAACCCTAAAGGCAATGTTCTACAGGTGTCGGGGCTATTGACCATTACTAAAATTACATATCCCTATGTCAGTGGTAAGGGAAGATTTAACCTTGAAGCATATACTGAGGGAAAAGGATCACTTTTGCTATCCGATTACCTAGTAACTTCTGACATGCGGGGCATAGCATTGAACTTACCCTATCCGTTACAAAAACGAGCCAAAGCGAGTATGCCATTAACTATTGCTAGATCAGATAGGGCTAAGCATTCTGTCAAATATGTTTCATTAGGGAGAGAATTATTTTTAGGTTGGCGGGATGAATATGATGATGTCGTGGGAGTGGAATTGAGAGTTCCGGGGAAACGAGTTTCTTCGCCTAGCCGTTTGACCATAGCTAAGGGGGGAGTTATAGAATTGTTGCCAAAAAACCGCCTTAACTTTGATATTTGGTATGAGTTCCTGTCTAGTTTGGGGTTGATTGAAGGGGGATTAACTGGAGGCGACTCCACTAGTTCATCTAATAAGAAGTCAGGAAATTCCGATGATTTTTATAGATCAATATATGAAGGTATTAATCAATATATTGAGAAGTTCCCCTATGCAGATATAAAAGTAGGCAAGTTTGAATGGAAGGGTAGTAAGTATGATTATGTTAATTTCGATTATAATTCTCAAGAGAGCTCATGGGTTGATTTCTCTTTTCAGCAGCCGCAAGAATATCAGGCAAGCGGTAAATTTATGTTAGATAAATCTGCATATAAGGTTATTGCAGATATCTATGGAGTGTCTATACTTGAGGATGTCGATGATAAGGATAGCGATGATAAGGACGACAAGGAAAAATCTAAGCAACAGTCCGAGGAAGTAAGAAAACGTTTGGTGGACTATGTTCCAGGAATAATCACTCCCCCAAAGAACTTCTCCAAGTTTCCTGCAGTTGATTTAACCATCCAGAGCATATATTATGAAGGTGATTTTATTGGTAGCATTAGTGCTAATATTGCCACAACTCCATCTAGTATTCGCTTGAATATAAAAGATAGCAATATCATAGGACTTGCGACTAGAGGAGAATTTATTTGGAAGAGAACTTCTTCAGCAGCGAGTAAATTATCCTTGGTTTTGGATCTGGATGGCGATATGGATTCTTCCTATATTCAAAATATTGCAGCACGAGATGTAGACTTGCATTTTGATTGGGCTTGGCAAGGAGATAATAAAGATTTTCATAAGTGGTATGATTCTGCTAGTAGTTCATTAAGCATTTCAAGTAATCGTGGCACTCTAGTAAGTGATCGGGCTAATATTCTAATAAATGTTGTAGGTTTTTTAAACATCAATAGTTATGTAAGAGCTGTAACTGGTGACTTCTCGTCTTGGTCAAACTCTAATAATACCGTAACCTATCGCGGAGCAAATATTAATATGGATTTAGAAAAGGGTAAATATGTTTTGCAAGAAGAAAGCAAGATAACTTTTTCTTTTGTTAAGATAGATGCTTCAGGCCATT
>JAAOII010000220.1 GCA_015163845.1 Candidatus Portiera sp. | reverse complement strand
GACTATTTTGCTTACTCTGCTTACTCTGCTTACTTTGACTATTTTGCTTACTCTGCTTACTCTGCTTACTTTGACTATTTTGCTTATTCTGCTTACTCTGCTTACTTTGCTTACTCTGCTTACTTTGTCTATTTTGCTTACTCTGCTTACTTTGTCTATTCTGCCTATTCTGCCTACTCTGCTTACTTTGACTACTTTGACTACTCTGACTATTCTGCCAATAAGGCATTCCTTGGGTAAGGTTCTCCACAACACCAGAAGAGTTTATCGCAAGGGTATCCTCTATACGCACGCCTATGCCACGCCAATGAGGTTCCACTCTCTTGTCATCTGCTGGAATATACAAGCCCGGTTCAATGCTAAAAACCATTCCTTTGCCTAATTTTTGCCCTTGATATAAACCTAAGTCATGTACATCCAAACCAATCCAATGAGATGTCTGGTGAGGATAATATCTATTGTAAACTCCTGCGCGGATTATCTCACGACGCTCACCTTGCATAATCTCCAACTTGAGTAGTGAATCAACTAACCAATTAACTGCTTTTTTATGTAATTCAGCCAACGTCATACCTGGTTTCACCGCCTTACACAACCGCTTATGCACGGACAAAACCTCTTCATAAACTTCAACATATGCTTTGGCTTTAGAGGTGTTTAGGTTGCGTGGTGGATAGCACCTAGTCATATCCGCAACATAATGATCTAAAGCAGCACCAGAGTCCACCAATAAAGAATCACTTGGTTTGATGGCTTGGTCATTTTTGGTATAGTGTAAAACACAGGCATTTTTGCCAGCGGCTACTATGCTGGGGAAAGCCGCAGTGCCTCCATTCAATTTGTAATGATATGATAAATCTGCCTCACCCTGATACTCATGTTTCAAGTTGTGGAGTTGATCAGCCAATCTTTTATGACCACCCACACTTATGGCAGCAGCCCGCTTGATCTTAGATAATTCTGTAGAGGACTTAACTAGTCGCATGGAAGCGAACATATCCTCGCTGGTTATAATGTTTTTAGGAGTGGTTATTCCTTGTCTTAATCCATGATTAGATAATTGATTGACTAGATCACATATATAGTTATCAAGCTGGGATTTCTCCCCAATAGGATAATAGATATTTTTGATGCCCTGCAGCCGCTCCTTAATAAATACAGTAAAGGCATCTAATGGCAAGCCATTATCAAACATCATACTCCTAGCAAGTTTATCTGGTGAGAGCAACTCACCTGTCCATAAGGCCGTTGATGCGGTGGGACTTGGTGAAAATATTATTTGTTTGGTAGAGTTTTTATTAGTGTTCTTGCTATCCTTGCCGTCGCCCCCCCGCCATAAAAAAATAAGTGATTGCTTATCGTTATAACCGCTGATATAAAAAAAGTTGCTGGACTGTGGCTGACTGTCATCAATATTTTGGGGGACTGCTTGAGTTGGATTATAGTTGCCAGCTGGGATTAGCATGACACTAGCCGGCTGCATCAGACGCAGTAGTTGTTTGCGTCTAGCAGTGTAGATATTAACGTCTTTAATGGGAGGTAAAATGGCTAAACTCCAAATCCAAAGAAATAACTGTCGCTCTTAGAAATTCATAAATCTCCATATAGTCAATGTTTGCAGCTTCAGGATTATCATAATCATCGGATGAAGAAGTATCCATTTTGGACATCTCAATCAAATCATGGATATGTGAATTAACTTTACTTGCTAAGGTCTTATCTTTCAAGTATGAACTAGTCCCTAAAGCCGATACAAATGATTCACACCACAGAGCAAGAGTTCTCAACCTTTCTTTTAAGGCAGTATCATCATTAGGTAATAAGAACTCTATGTTGTCCTCCTTTAAAGAGGCCTTATTATGAGTTACTAAATCAGTAAATGCTTTATGGATTTTTTCATTCTCGTCAGGATTATCCCCCACATCCTTGTCTAGGAAATGGGTTAAGTATTCAGTATTGGTTTGTTGATTATCCTTTACTAAATTACCCCCTACTATCCCTGCCCAAGCGAATGCGTCTAAATTAGCTGGCTCGACACCCTTATAAGCTTGTAAAAACTCAAACATTTCATCGTAACTTAACATCTATGATTTTACTCAACTGGTTTCAGTTTGCTTCAGTGCGAAATCGTAATTTGTTATCGCCGATTTCACCAGCAGGAAGAAAGTTCCAAGTACGGATAATTTCAATTATGTCTGCCTCTTGTTTAAGCTGTGGAGGGAACTCACCAAAAGGAGCGGAAAGATGGACTATGGAACGCGCAGTATCATCTAACAGAGTATGTCCAGAACTCTTGAGTAATCGTGTTTCTAGAACTGTCCCCTGACTGGATAGAACCACCAGCAACCTTAAGTTACCATCAAGTTTTTCTTTTATTGCTTGATCAGGATAGTTAAGATTACCAACTGCCTCTATCTTACGCACCCACCGATGCAGATAGTCCGCCTCAATTGCCTTCTTAGCACCAATTGACGAGTAGCGTTTGATGTTAGGTTTCCTAGAGTATTCTCTCTCTAGCTCTCCCAAATATGCTTCAACACTGGCAATTTCAGCATCTAATTGTGAAGAATCCTGTCCTAATAATTTGCTGTTGGATAAAGAACCTCTATCAGAACTGGCAGAAGAGTAGCGTGAATCACTAGCCACCAACTCATTTTTCCCACCTTGGTTCAAGCTGAAGCTTGCCTTATTGGAGGCAAAGTCCTTACTAAAGACCAAGCGACTTTGCGGTTGAATAACTGGACTAACAACTATGGGTGTCTCTAACACCCGAGCTACTATATCCTCTTCATCTATGCCGCTGGCTTCTTGATCTTCACGTGCTCTGAACTCACTATCAGCAGGAGAAGTTTCACTTGCTTGTTGCAAAAGTACCAGTTCCACACTGCTGAACTCAGGTATAGCACTAGCAGTGAAACTTAGCCCTAATATCAATAAGGCATGAAATGATACAGATAAAAAAGAAGTAAATACTATAGTATCATTCCCCCAAGTATCATTGCCACGACCTTTTGTTGTCGCGTCAGGATACCTGCCTACTTTGGCAGGTCTAGATGCTTTGCCTGCTTTAGCTACTTTTTTACTTGATATCAATTAGGTTTATTGTGAATATTAGAACTGAATTGGGGGGTATTCTACTATTGCCTTGCTCACCATAAGCGAGTTCGGGTGGTATAACAACTTCCCAAGTAGATCCAACTGGCATAACTTGTAAAATTTCTTGCCAGCCCTGAATTACTCCTTGTACAGGAAATACCGCGGTCTGGTTTCTTTGAATTGAGCTGTCAAACACTTCACCTGATATCAAAGTTCCTTCATAATGAACTTCTACTTCATCAGATGCCTTAGGTATTGTTCCATTGCCCTCTTCTATAATTTTATAACGAATGCCATTATCTAAAAGAGTAAAGTCCTCGTCCAGAGCATTTTGGTCCAAGAATTCTTTGGTTTCAGTCGCCGACTTATCTTGTTGCTCATTTAATGATTGTTGTTGATTAGAAATAATTATTTCTCCTATTTTTTGTTGATCAAAAATAATCCCTTCCTTTTTATTATACGCATCTTGCAATCCTATTGTAATAAGATCCATATCTAAATTCTCGAATATTTGAGATTGTTCGCCGAAGTATAACCCCAACGCATAGCTCAACTTTTCTTGATCGTTTGCAAGATCCTCTTCACTATCAATGACTCTAGTAGTTCCACCAGAACCTAATTGTTCACAACCAGTTAATGAAGTTAATAATAGTGCTGTCAGGCCAAAAGTGGCAAAGCCAGCGATTAATTTTTTACTTATATTTTTCATTATATTTACCTTTAGTTAATATTATATACTTTTTTATAAAACTTCAACTTTGCCCAGGGGCGGAATCGAACCACCGACACAAGGATTTTCAGTCCTCTGCTCTACCTGCTGAGCTACCTGGGCCAAGATCAATAAAATCTTATGACTATATTATAAAACATAATGATTATCAACAACTATAAATGTCCTATAAAATATACTTATGTTTGATAGTTTTAGCGATAAGATGAAAGGTGCTCTTGACTCCATCAGGAAGAAGGCACGCCTTACTGAAGAAAACATTACTCCCGCCCTTAATGAAATGAGAGTGGCATTGCTTGAGGCAGATACTTCATTGGAAGTAACAAAGTCCATCATCAGCAACCTAACTAGCAAAGCACTGGGGATGGAGGCGCAAAAATTATTGAATCCTGGGCAGATGTTTATATCTTTAGTGCATAAAGAACTCACTGAAATATTAGGAGGCGAACAGCAAATCCTCAATATCAAATCCCAGCCGCCTGCCACTATAATGTTAGTTGGCATGCAAGGGGCTGGTAAAACAACGAACTTGGCAAAAATAGCTCTGTGGTTACGTAAGACCCGTAAAAAGAAGGTTCTATTGGCGGGACTTGACATCAGCAGACCAGCTGCCAGTGAGCAACTTGAAATTCTAGCCAAACAAGCAGAAATTGACTATTATGCAGGCAAGCAAAGACAGGATATCAATGCACTGGCAGAGGATGTGCGTGAATATGCACAATTAAGCGGCTATGATTGTTTGGTAGTTGATACTGCTGGGCGAACGCAAAATGACCCGCAACTTATGCAAGAACTCAAAAGTATCCATGATATTATCAAACCAGTGGAAGTGCTCTATACAATGGACTCCATGGGTGGGCAAAGTGCGGCGGCAGCAGCCATTGGATTCCAAGAAACCTTGCCACTGACAGGAATTATCGTCACTAAACTAGATGCAGCAGCAAGAGGCGGATCAGTATTATCAGCCAAGTATTTAACTGGTTTGCCAATGAAACTACTCAGCAATGGCGAAAAACTGACTGATATAATGGATTTCAACCCATCTGCAATGGCCGAAAGCATAATGGGAATGGGCAATGCTTTAGCT
>JAAOII010000219.1 GCA_015163845.1 Candidatus Portiera sp. | reverse complement strand
CAAAGCCGAGACGAAGGAGCAGTTTGCTGAAGTAATGAACAGCTTGTTAAAACAAATAAGCGGATTGATGAAGTCAAAGCCGAGACGAAGGAGCTTTGATTTTTCGGATAAACATTTCGACTTCATAGAAATAATCTTGGCGTTTATGACTGGGGGTGGGATTGCATTCACTATTATTATGTTAATCCTACTACTGAAGTGGCTCGGGTAGATATCTATTAGGAGCGGTTTCAGTGATAATAGGTGCTGATATGAATACAAAACAAACAAAAGTAATGATGAATCTCGTTGAGACATTACAACACCAAATAAGCAATAGTTTTGCGGATTTTGGTAAGGCCATGGATAAACGCTTTGAGAAAGTAGATAAGCAGTTTGCTGAAGCTAAAGCAGATTCAGATAAGCAGTTTGCAGAATTAAATGAAAAACTTGTTGAAACAAATAAACGCTTTGCTGAAGCTAAAGCTGATGCAAATAAACGGATTGATGAAGTCCAAGCCGAGAGATCTAAGAGATCTAAGTTTTCGGATAATTTTTTCCTCCACATAGGAGTGCTCTTGGATGTGATGTCTGGGATTATGACTGGGGTTGGGATTGCATTCACTATTTTTATGTTCATCCTACTAATAAAGTTACTCTGGTAGATATCTATTAGGGGCGGGCGGTTCCCTAACCAATTATAAAGCCGTCTATTGCTATGGTAGCACCTAAATGGGGCTTCTCACAGCCCTGTTCATATAATCTCCTAATATTCTAAGCTCCTAGCTTGTTTACAGAGTGTTTAGGAGGTGATTGAGTGGTGATTTAGGAGCTATTGCTGCCTTATTCCACCTTATATTAGCTTATTCTGCCTTATAAACGCCCTACGAGGGGATGAGGGCTCTATTGAGTTGAGGCGGTGCAGTTAAGGATTGGATATTGGTCTGCTTCGCCTAAAAGCCATGCCTGTTGAAAACCATCTGCTGGACTACCAGATGTAATTTCCCTATATTCACCAGTGATTGGGTTGCAGTAGTTATTCGCCCAGGTCTCGTATATGCCAACAAAAGTGGTTGGGGTTTTTAGGTCAGTGTCAGATTGTCCTGGATATTCTGTATTAGTGGCTGGAGTAGGGGAAAACATAGCTGTATTATCCCAATAAGAGTTAGTTACGATAGGACTCCCACTTCCCACTAAGCCGCCCAGATTAGCATGGCCCATTATGATAGTAGTTATTGCTAAAGAGGAATTAATCATCGTTGTGCCGGCGAAGCCAATCAGGCCGCCGGCATTCAGATTACCGCTTAGCGTGATGACCCATGTTGAGGAGGAAATTATTGTTGCACCTTCTGTCCCAGCACCGAAAGGGTCGCCTGCCGCTCCAACCAGCCCGCCGACACTATTATCCCCACTTAGCGTATCACCAACTGCCGATGAGGAATTGATTATTGCACTCTCTCCATAGCCAACCAGCCCGCCAACAAAAGTCCTACCAGTTAGAGTAGGAACACCAGCTGACGAGGCACTAATCTTTGCATTCTCTCCATCGCCAACCAGTCCGCCAACAGTATTATTACCAGTTATTATGTTAGCAATCACTGACGAGGCACTAATCTTTGCATTCTCTCCATCGCCAACCAGTCCGCCAACAGTATTATTACCAGTTATTATGTTAGCAATCACTGACGAGGAATGGATCCTTGAACTATTTCCGTCACCAACCAGTCCGCCAACCTTGTCAGCATTAGGAACATTGATACTAACATTGAGAAGATGCACATTGCTTATAGATGTGCCACTTGCAACTGTACCAAACAGACCAACTCCAGTTCTTACTGCTGTAGAATTAATATGTAAATTGCTGATATTATAATTATTGCCATCAAAATCACTATTAAAATCACCTATTGGTAGCCAGTTACTTCCTTGGAAGTCGCCACTAGTTATTATGGGCAATTCATTTAGGTCTAGGTTAGCCATTAGTTCATATCCTGAACACTCATCAGTTATGATGTTGCCATCAGCATCCATAGCACCACCACATCCTATGGAATCACTATTAGCACCAGTAAGGTTTAAACCAGTACCTTTGAGGTTATTGCGGGTGGCATTGAGTTCTTCTGCTGTGTAAATCTCTATGAGGCCGTTGCCATCATCATCCACGTCAATATGATCTGGCTCTCCATCCTCGTCTGTATCAACAAAGAACTGAATACTTCTGTTGGCGGATTTCGAACAACCGAAGATGTTACAGGCACTGACTGTGTAGTTATAGTTATTGCCTATTGAAATATTGGTATCTTCATAGGTAGTTTTGGTGAAAGGGATATGGTCAGCTAGGACAATTCCATTGCGGCTGACTTTATAGACAACGATCATAGGAACAGCTGACCTCCATACTAAATTTATTGAATTTACCTCATTTATCCCATTTAGGGTTGCAGTTAACCTTGGTTCTGCTGGTGGAACACCATACTTAACTGATATGCTTCTGGCATCTGAGCAACCCAGAATATTACATACTCTAACTTCATAGTTATAAGTTATTCCTAGCATAGGAGTAAAATCTGTATGGTTGGTAGTGGAGACATTGGGAGTCATGACCGTACCATTACGGCTGATCTGATAGCGAGTGATGCCATCAACAGCAGTCCATTGGATGTTTATTAAACCTGGCAGGAAGGCGGCAATTAAGCCAGTTGGGGTTGCTGGAACCCGATACTTAACTAATATGCTTCTGGCATCTGAGCAACCGGCATCATTACATGCTCTGACTGCATAGGTATAGTTATTGCCTACCGCAACATTATCATCTGTATAAGTTATGGGCGTGACACTGGGGGAAGTTATAGGGACAGTGCCAGCTATGACCTCACCATTACGGCTGACACTATAATGAGTGATGTTAGCTACAGCAGTCCATTCTAATCTGACATTATTTGGACTGTGAGTGGCGGTGAAACCTTGAGGCGGTGAAATTGCTTGTGGTTCAGTTACTGGTGGTTCAGTTACTGGTGGGTCAATTATTGGTGGGTCAGTTACTGGTGGGGCAGTTGAGTTTGAAGATGAACTTCCTCCATCACAGCCGGCTAAAACCGCCGTAATTATTAGTAAGCCAAATAGGCGGGCTAACTGATTCGGGGCTTCTTGTGATCCTCCGCTTAGAGCTTTTTGATTTAAGCTCTTATTATCATCGCGGACATTCATAGTTATAACTAGGTTATTAATAGTGCGATTGATATTGTGGGTCATACTTGCTACATAGTGTTTGATTTTAAATTATATTTACTTAATCCTATACTTAATCTTATAGGAGCTAAGTTCTAACCATT
>JAAOII010000218.1 GCA_015163845.1 Candidatus Portiera sp. | reverse complement strand
TGCTAACCCAATCATAGTCCTGTCGCATTCTTTGTAGCAGTTGATTGAGTATATGACCACGACAAAATAACTCTCCAGCCGCCGGAAGATTTGGCGTATAAAGATGTTCAACTTGGATGTTTTTGTAAACAGAGTAATCTATCCTGCCTAGATTATCTTTATCATCCTCACCTAGGTAAACGACTAGGTCATAATCTTGGATGTTGTCAGACAGGTTAAAGTTATGCATGACCAGTTTAAGGTAATCATCTCTTCCTCTTTTAGTTATGAGTAGATTAACTTTTTTCATATCAGAGGTTTCTATAAATAAGTAACTGGATGTTACGACTCATTCACAAGAAATCCTTCTGCAGTCATCCGAGAAAGAGAATAGTTCGCTATAATTGGTATCTGGCATAATATAGCAATTATTGTCGCCGGCATTATTCTCTAGGGTATTATCCATGACATTCTCTAGGGTTCTAGCCCAACTCATCCATGCTGCCCACCAGCAGAAAGTTGATCGAGACATTACAAAATGCTTACATTTTGACATTAGGAGTATGGTTTGATATGCTTTGCGGGCTTCTTGGTAATGGGGGAATAATAAGTATTTGTCCTGTGGAATAATCTTTTGCAAGATGTCTGATGCTTTTTTATTATGATCAGCAAAAACATAAAAAATAGGGTTATCTACTTTATCCATTATGACTTCTATAGCTCTTTCATAGTACTGTGATTTTAACTCTCCATATCCTCTATAGGTCTGCCTAGAGTGAATAGCCACTGGTTGTTTGTCGCTACTGATTAGCGAATCATACTTATTAATATCATCGGTGATACCGCCATCATATTGGAACTCACGCAGAAGTTCTTTCTTGTTCATATTTGGGATGACAGAATCTTGCCAATATCCTGCTAAGAAAATTGTTCCTGGGATCTGGCAATTGCCTAGCTCTTCAAAAAACTTAGCATCATAAGGAGGGGGCAGCTCATCTTCGTATTTAACTGTGGTATTTTTGAACGACTGACGAGATGATTTAAGCTTTCTATGGAAAAATTTATTGATCCTGAAAGCCATGTTTATAGAGAACTGCTGTGCACCTTTGGCTGACTCTATTGAAGTATTAAGTTCAGGCAAGATATCTATTGTGCCTTCAGAATCCTTCTTAAAGGTAACCGTGCTACAGAGAATTACTTTCCTTGAGGTATGTTTCTGTAGTTGCTTGGCGAAAGCATATTGAAATAGCTGATTGCCCAAGCCACCCAAATTAATAACTACAAACATTTATGCTTATATAGCACATTCCCAACAATCCAATATAGGGAAATCATTTATTATTTTAGTATGCCGTCTTTCTGCTGCAGTGCGGTAGTATCACCTTGGCTTGCATACCAGGCAACTGTGCTCGCAACGCCTTCTCGCAGTGATATCTTTGGCTTGTAGCCCAATTTGCCAATCTTGGCTATGCTGGGGCAACGTTTGGGAGTTCCGCCTTCCATTAATGCAGTTGGAATAAGATTGATTTTCAAGCCCATACTATCAGCCACCAAATGGGCCAAATCCCTTATGGATAAGATCTCTTCGGTGCCAATATGATAAATATTGTTGCTTTCGCCCAAAATAGTTCCTATTAGCATTCCGTCCACGGCATCGTCTATGTGGCAAAAGGATCTTTCTTCTTCTCCAGTGCCTTGGATGGGGAAGTCAATTTCTTTCACATCTCCTCCGTTACTTGCGGCTCGCATCTTCATCGCGAAATGTGGAATAACATGGCCATAGCCCATATTAGCACCATAGAAATTATGCGGTCTGAGAATTACCACTTTCATATTAGATGATTTAGTGTAGTGCAATGCCAATAATTCAGTGATAATTTTGCCTCCACTATATGAGTATCTTGGGTTCATAATATCTGGTATGATAATCCTTTCATCCTCTGTGGTGGGAATGTGGGTGGGTTCTTGATATACCTCAGAGGAGGATGTCACTGCGTAATTCTTAACTCCCAACTCCATTGCCGCATCCAAAGTGTTTATGGCACCTTTGACTCCAACTCCAAGCACTTTGTCTGGGTTCTCATAAAAGTTCTTAGTGCCATTGATGAATGCCAAATGAAATACTGTATCCATTCCACGAGTTGCGGCGAGGGTGTCGGCGTAATCACAAATATCGGCCTCGATAAATTCAAACTTGTCTTTCAGCCCGTCGAGTCGACTAAGATCGCCACGCAGGTTGTTGTCCATCACCCGAACATCAAGACCCTCTTCGATCAAACGTTTTACCAAGTAGGAACCAACAAAACCAGTTCCTCCAGTGACTAATACTTTACCCAGTCCTTTGAGATTCATACTCACATCCTACACTTAAATATTTAACCGAGTTAATGGAGGTAATGTTTGTTGGTTCAAACAGATGCCATCCATCAACAAATATACAATCATTTGCAGCATTTGCCACATAAGACATGATATCTATTTTTCTAAATTTCTTATGGTTATTCATAATAATAATTGCGTCGGCTGCCTCAAACCCTGTCTCCAGATCAGTGCCAATGACACCATATTGATTTAGGTCTGCCGCATCAACGACAAAGTCATAGCCATAGATATTTTCCTTGGACGCCCCGAGGTTATTAAGTTCTGCCAATAAGTCAATGGTGGTGGAACCACGGATGTCGGATGTTTCTGGATGCCCTTTGAAGGCAAATCCGGCTATGAATATTTTGGCTTGTTTGATGTCTTTGTTGATCTTCTGTAAATTATTTGCCAGATCTTGTGCCAAGTGGACGGGAACATATTCATTCAGCAGTCGCGCTTCTTCTACAATTTTGGGCTTGTTTTTGATATCCTTGCAAGAGTCAATCAATATATATGGATCTTTGGTGAGGCAGGCACCGCCCACTCCGGGGCTCGGCACTGGAATCTTATCTCTGGGATAACCATAATTAGCTGCCTGCACTAGTTTCACCATATCCAAGCCAAAATCTTTGCATATAAGAGCCATTTGATTGGCATAGCCAAACTTGACATCTCTGAAGGTATTGTTGAGTATCTTGACCATCTCAGCACTTTCCAGAGAGCCAACGTCTATAACAGTTGTGGCAACACGACGGAACAATCTTTCTGCCAGCAAAGCGCTTTTGCGGTCATAACCACCGACAATTTGCGGCAGTTCTCTAAGCTCTGGTATGGCATGCCCCTCTGTAGTCCTCTCTGGAGCAAATGCGATGAAATATCCCTCGCCCGGCTTGAGCCCCGACTCATTCAAAATTGGCATGACAATGTTTCTAGTTAAACCAATTGGGACTGTGGAGCGCAGTATGACTAGATCTCCTTCTTTTAATACTGGTACAAGTGATTTGGTCGCGGCTTCTATGAACTGGGTAGTTGGCTTTTTTGTGTCCATGTCAACTGGGGTGCCGACAGATATTATGTAGATATCCGCATCCACATCTGCCAATTTAGTGGTAGGGATAAACCTACTGCCAACATATCTCTTAAGATAGCTATCCATACTATCTTCGTGGAAAGGCGTGTCGCCGCTGCTTATGATATCAACCTGTTGCTGATTTATATCAAGCCCATATACCTTAAACCCTAAGTCGGCCAAAACAACAGACAGCGTCAAGCCGACAAAGCCCAATCCCAGGACACAGACATTTTCGCTACCAATGTCTAATAAAATATCGGACTCTTTAGAATTCATAAAAGTATTTTGCTTCGTTTAATATTGTGGCTATTATTCTCTTTTTACAAAGAAAGAGATCTAAACTAGGACCTCTTTAATATGCTATTAATTTAACACACTTTTATGTAGATATGCATAGATCTATGGATATGAGAGTTGGAAGGCAATTTTAGCAGCCGGAGCGACTATTGCAAACGATGCGTTGATGTGCGAATTTATTGCCGCTCCCAGCGCTGATAAAGGCAAAAAGGCCGATGTTGTTGCTGCTGTGTTTAAATCCGCTTTGGG
>JAAOII010000022.1 GCA_015163845.1 Candidatus Portiera sp. | reverse complement strand
TCTGCTCTTGTTGGTTTTTCCCCCTGCGGCACATCATAGATTTTAAACTCTAATTCTGGCTTGACCTTGTGGAATAAATCGACAAACATATTATGGTAAAGACCATGTTTCTTTGCCAATGCTTCTCCGCCAAAATCGGCTCTGAGTATTCCGATGATTTTTACGTCACTATACGCCATATTCACTCTAGCCCTTAGATTAACTCCCGGATTAGCCCCTTGTATTGTTGTTATCATAATTTCCCCAATATTTTATTTGTATAACCCCCATATTATAGCACATTTATAGCACTCTTACTCAAGGTTATGGCATTTTGCTAGGGATTAGTGTCTAGTTCTTGGAGTTCTTGTTTTAGTTTGTCTAATGCTTGTTGCAAAGCCGGGACCTTACTATCATTACTATCATCGCTAGCATCTTTGATAGTCCGCCATCTATCCAGTGCTTGGGTTGTCTTCTCTATTTGGATCTTGAGTGAGGCAATTTTGCGTTGCTTGACTTCCAACTCATTGGGGGGGGAGTTCGGGGTAACTTTTTTCATTGCCGCTAAACGTGCTTTTCTGCGTTCTTGTTGTGCCAGTTTATCTTTTTCTAAACGTTCTTTATGGTCATTGAATCTAGTCCTAGCTCGGTCGGATTGCAGAGTATTTTGTTGCTCATATTTAATATGTTCCTTAGCAAAAGTATAGTATTCGCTCAAGGGTATATTACTTGGGCAAACATAATCACAGGCGGCACACTCAATGCATGATGAGAGATTGTCCTCCTCTGCCAGTTCAAACTTACTAGCTTTTATATCCCAATATAAATTTTGTGGTAACAAATTAACTGGGCATACTTGCTCACATAAACCACATCTAATACATTCGCGGTGGTTGGTTATATACTTATCTAATTGGGGCAGGGCGGACGCATTATTTTGCTGCCTCTTATATAGCAAACTATCATCATCCATATTGTTGGTATCTAGATCAGTGAATACTAATATGCAATTAGTTGAGGAACTTATGGGCATGTTGGTATCATGCACGCGATGATTCATCATTCCACCACCAAGATACACTTGCATATTATCGGCATTCTTTAGCTTGACATTTTTTATGACATCCTTGATGGGCGTGCCAATTTTTACCCAATAGTTGCGTGGTTCCTCCACGCCATTACCACTAATAGTAACGACTCTGTGGAGTAGTGGTTGATGATGAACTAAAGCCCGATAGATAGCATGTGCTGTGGCTATATTCAAAGACAAAATACCTTGTTGGGCTGCCACTTGGCCTATAGGAATCTCACGCCCCAACAACTCATAGACCAGTTGCTTTTCACTGCCAGCTGGATAGACAGTCCGTTGGACTTTAATATGAGTATGCTCAAGTGATGAAGCATCAAGGGATTTATTTAGTTTAGCTATGGCTGTTTGCATATTATCCTCCATAGCTATATAAGTGATTAATTTGCCACTATTATCTGTGGCACTTGTTTCGTCCACATCATACTTCTTAATAAGTTCCTGTAGCACAGTTATTGCTGAGATTATTTCATCACTATGAGATTCAATTAGTGCATGGTCCACTGTAATATAAGGTTCACATTCCACTGCATTTACTATCAAGTGCTTGATATTGCCAGTGATAATTTTTCTCCAAGTAGGGAAGCCGCCGCCGCCCATACCATAGATGGCTGCATTCCTTATGCGATTGATTATCTCTTCCTGACTGCAGTTATGGTAATCTCCAGTATTCTCTGGCTGAAGTATTTCATTTCTACCATCCGCTTTAAGTTTCAAGCATTTACTATGATAAGGCACTCTGCCACTGATGAGAATATCTTTTGTTCCAACTATTTCACCTGATGTGGGTATGAGATATTGCCGCTCATTTATATTACGAACTTGGTTTGCCGCCTGGCCACCAAGAACCTTATCGCCAACCTTGTAATTGGATCTTAGAGGCATCCCATTGATGTCACTCATCGGAATGTAAAACTCAGTAGAGTCCAGCAGATCACCAATAGGCAGTCGTAAGCTTTCCTGCTTGTGTTCAGCTGGATGGACTCCTCTATGCCTACTCAACCATTTAGTTGGGTGTCGGGCAAAAACTTTACGCAGGCCGCTAGTATTAATTCCGAGCATCAGTAGTAATTATTTGTGCATTTTGTGCCTTGGGGAGATTAGCCATTATTGGCTTTGATGGTAGCATTACTTTTTCTAACTCGCTAACTTCTACCATGTCTATACAGTCCACCGGGCAAGGGTCTATGCACAGATCACATCCTGTGCACTCATCTAAGATAACACTATGCATTTTCTTGGCGGCACCTACTATGGCATCTACTGGGCAGGCCTGGATACACTTGGTGCAACCAATACATTCATCTTCACGAATTATTGCTACTCGTGGTGGTAGTTCTTGTCCGTGAGATTCATCTTGTGCGAGAGGTTCGCGGTTTAATAGATCTGCAAGTTTCTGGATTACATCAGCACCTCCAGGAGGACATTTGTTGATATTGTCTCCAGCCGCTATGGCTTCAGCATAGGGGCGGCAACCTGGATAACCACACTGACCACATTGGGTCTGAGGTAAAATCTCATCAATTTTCTCCACTGTCGGATCTTTCTTGACTCTCAGAGTCACAGCCGCTAGACCTAAGAATAAACCAGTTGCTATGGTTATGGCTAATAGATATAAGAGAGATATCATTTAGGTGTGCAGATTATGCTAGTTTCAAGTATTTGGCGGGTACTACTTAATATAGCTACGCATAAATAATGCCATGCGAGGCGATTAGCTTTACTCCGCAAATAGATATTATTAATATTCAAGCACTCCTATTATATGATTGCATATACCAATATTATAAGATATTTAACTAAATGCTTAAGCTATTATCATATAAAATAAACACTATGTGTATAGCTGATAACTTACTTCTATCAATACGAGAAGTTTCTTTAGATCTCGTTTAACTCCTTGTATTATTCATGACAATTTTATTTGAAAGACAACCTTACCAAGAGGATTGTGTAAACAATATAATTGACATATTGAAAGCTAGCGACTGGCAAAATGATGCTTCATCTATTGGCACCGCCTTAAAGGAAATATATGAAGCCCATCCTTCATTGCTCAGCTATACAGATAAAATAAGAGAAGAACTTCGCTTAGATATTTCTATGGAAACTGGGACAGGTAAGACCTTCACCTATCTAAAAACAATGTATGAACTGCATGAAAGCGATTATAAGATTAAAAAGTTCTTGATATTTGTCCCTCGCCTTGCTATTCGTGCAGGAATAGTGCAGAACATAGATATGACTAGGGACTATTTCAAGAAGCAATATGGGACAAGTATCCGCAAGTATATCTATGATGGCAAGAAGAAGGGCTTGAGTCAAGTAATTAGATATATCACCAATAAAGATGAATTCTCTGTCTTAATATTAACTAGCTCTTCTATATCAGGTAACGGGGCAAATGGTGAAAATGGTGAAAATAGCGACAGTGGTGAAAATGATAAGAATGGAAAGTCAAAAGGTAGAATATTAACCAGAGTTAATGAAGAGCTATTTGATGGCTCTACTCCGTTAGAGGGCATAAATAAACTTAAGCCAGTTATTTTTATTGATGAACCACATCTATTAACTGGCGATAAATTCGTTGCTGCTTATGAGAAACATTTCCCCCAATGCCTCCAAATCCGTTTTGGTGCCACTTTCCCAGAAGAGGATCATAGCGAACTATCCAATGTTGCTTATTGTCTAGATAGTGTTACAGCATTTAATGATCATTTAGTTAAGCGAATCAAGGTAAGCACTATAAAAGATGAAATGTCTGCAATAAAACTATATCGCTCACCGCCTAAGTCAGCTACTCCTTTAACTTTGACATATTTTAAAAATGGTGAGGAAAATAAAGCTGATCTAAAGTATGACCAAAATATTTCTACAATTACTGGAGATAAAGAGCATGATTTTAATGTAATCCGTATTAGTGGCAATGAAGCAGTGCTTAGTAATAGGACTAGGAGAGTTTTATCATCGGGAACTTATACCCTCCCCGAAGATACTATTAGATCAATGATAAGGGAGACAATAGAACTTCATTTTGAAAAAGAAGAAGCATTATTTAAGCAAGGCATAAAGACACTATCACTATTTTTCATCCCTAATGTTTTTGACTATCGCGGGGAAAGCCCAAGAATTAAAAATATATTTGAAGAGGAATATAAACTCCAGAGAGTTAAGAAATTAAAAGAGAAGTTATATCCTACTTATAAAAAATACTTGCAACAGGATTATGATGCTGTGGGAAACTTGAAAGTCAATGAGGGCTACTTCTCTGGAGATGGCAAGACCAAAGAAGAAAAAGACAATGCTGGAATTGAACTCATACTCAACAAGAAAGAAGAACTTCTATCCACTAAAACCTCATTAAGATTTATTTTCTCTGTTTGGGCTTTGCAGGAGGGCTGGGATAACCCCAATATTTTTAACCTATGTAAACTAGCATCCACTGACAAGAAGATTAAGATTCGTCAGCAAGTTGGTAGGGGCTTGCGTTTAGCAGTGAATCAAAATGGAAAACGTCAAACCATAGAATACCATGAAGATAACGAGGGTTCTTTTTATGCTATTAATACTTTAGATGTGGTGGTCTCTGCTTATGAAAATAATTACATACAAAACATCCAAGAGGAGATAGTTGGTACCTACATAAGCACCAAGTTTATTAGTTATGATGTTTTTAGAGGTTTAGGGTTGAATTTAGTAGAGGCATCTCAATTTGTGAGCTTCTTAGTGGCTAATGATGCTGTAATTCCTGATTCACACAATAATGAAATTTTACAAATTAAGTATCCAATATCCTCTTTACTTGAAGAGAAGAAAAATGAATTTCCTATAAAACTTATAGATAAGTATGATCAACTACTAAGTGCATTTAAGTTTGCTGATAAGAAAAGGATTTCTAATCGTGAAAGCAAGGTTGATAAAGTGCCAATTAGAACTGAGAAGTTTAAAGAGTTTGATGCCTTATGGAAAGCCATTACCAAGAAAGCAATAATGGTTTATGGTAAATTTGATGAGAGCAAAGTTATCAAACAAATTAGTGAGGATTTTGACAAGGAGCCTTTAGATATAGATAGAAAGACAGTGCTTGTTCAAGTATATAATTCGCAAGAAAACAGAATTGACAGCCATGAAAAGCCCATTGCAGAAATCACTCCTTTTACCACTCATAGTTATGAAGAATTTGTTATGGACTTTTCCGATAGGATAAGATTGCCCCTCAGTTTTTGTAGAAAAATGTTTAACTCTCTTGACAAAACCAAGCTATGGCGAAACCCACGACGTGCAACTAAGCTACTAGAGTCCATAGTCAAAGAAAAGATTAATAGCAACTCCATAAAATGGATTACCTATAAGTTTGCAGAAGCTACCCCCGCAAAAACACGCCAAATCTTTTACCAAGATGTTGATTATAAGATACCTCTCAAAGAAATTAACGCATCTTCTGTGGGGACTGAAATGGAAGAAGATAACCTTGTCCCAAGACAAGAATATCTCTATGACAAAATTGCTTATGATTCCCGTATAGAGTTGGATATCATTAAAAACGACGCCTTCCCCAGCGATAAGAAAGAAGTTGTTGTCTTTGCTAAGTTACCCAAGTTGTCTATACCCACTCCTTATTCTTCCTACAATCCTGATTTTGCTTATCTAATAAAAAGAGAAGTAGGCAATAAGGGGCTAAACAATAGAGGGGGAGGCAACAAGGGGCTAAAAAATAATAGAGGAGATAAAGCAAAAAAAATAAAAGACCAACTATACTTAATAGTTGAAAGCAAAGGATATGATAAGCTATCTGCAATTTCTGAAAGTGAATCCACTAAAATAAAGTATGGCAAAGAATTTTTTAAAGCATTGGATGCTATGAATAAAAATGCTGAGCAGGCAAAAATAGTTTATACTTCAAGGATCAATAAACAGAACTTGACTGATCTAATTGAAACCTTAGAAGCAGAAGAATAATGATTGATAAAAAAGAAGCACAAAAGTCCGGATATAAGGTAGCAACAGCGGCAAACAAGTTACCTGAAGTTAAGCAGGCAAAAATTGACCAGATTAAGAAGCTCATTCCTTCATTGATTAATTCTGATGGCAAGTTAAATACTACTGCCTTAGAGGGATTACTTGGAGTAGAAAACGTTTCTGCCAACAGCCAACACTATGGACTTAATTTTCCTGGCAAGGGCTTGGCACAAATAAAGGCCTATGAACCAACCGATAAAGCATTACAGCTAGAGGAAAATCAATCTAAAAACTTTGCATCCACAGAGAATGTTATTATTAGAGGGGATAATTTGGATGTGTTGAAAATATTACGCCAGAATTATGAAAACAAGATCAAGATTATCTATACAGACCCTCCATATAATACTGAAAGTGATAACTTCATATATAAAGATGATTTTAAACTAACAGAAAATGACCTAATAGAAAAGTATGGTATTCCCGAAGAAACAGTAAAGCTATTTGATAATCTTTTTGGAACTCTTACTCATTCTGGCTGGTTATTTGCAATGTATCCCCGCTTGGTATTAGCCCAACAACTCCTCACAGATGATGGAGTCATATTCATTTCCATCAATGATAAAGAACAAGCAAATCTAAAAATAATGTGCGATGAGGTTTTTGGCATAGATAATTTTGTCGCTAATATAATATGGAGTAATAAAGAGGGTGGCGGCGGATCCGATAGCAACTTATACAAAGTTAAGCATGAATACATATTATGTTATGCCAAAGATAAGGAAACTCTCTCTGTTATTGGAGACGATGTTATAGAAGATAAATCTTATAACTGCGAAGATAAGCATATCAAGGAAAGAGGGAGGTATAAAGAAATTAAACTAAGAAGTTCTAGTTTAAATTATTCTGGGACTCTAAATTATGCCATCAAATGCCCAGATGGGAAGAAGGTAACTCCTAATAAGAAAGGGGAAAAAATAGCTATTTGGAGGTGGAGTGAAAAGAAGGTTGCTTGGGGTATAGAAAATGATTTCATCGAGTTCAAGAAAGACAAGGATGGCGAATGGGTTGTTTATACTAAGCAGTATTTTAAAGTTGATAATAATAATAAGCCAATTCAAAGAGCTCTGCCACCCCCAGCAATAATAAAGACCGATGAACCAAATACTCCCGATGAACCTAGCAAGCATCAAGTTGAAGAATTACCTGAGGCATTCATAGATAAATATTCCAGTACTATGGCAACGAAGCAAATGAAAGCCCTAATGGGTAAAAGTAAAATGTTTAGTTACTCTAAACCCTATTTGCTGATTAATAGATTACTAAAAGTTATGCCCGATGATGACTGCATAGTGTTGGACTTTTTTGCTGGTTCTGGCACCACTGCTCATTCTGTAATGGATCTGAATAGAGAGGATGGCGGGCATCGTAAATTTATTCTGGTGCAGTTAGACGAAAAGATTACTGCAAAGTCAGCGCCGACTGCTTATGATTTCTGCAAAGAAAACAATTTGGATAAGGTGATCTCTTCTATTTGCATAGAAAGAGTTAATCGGGCTGGGGATAAGATAAAAGAAGAGAGTGGCATGCTCAATGGCGACCTTGACATAGGTTATAAGGTTTTCTCTCTTACTGGGAGACCTAAACTTGTATCAGATAAAAATAATAACCTTAATATTGACATCACATTTAAAAGTGCTAAGGATATTCTATATAACCTAATTACAGCTAGTTGTGAATATACTCTTACAGAACCGATTCAAGAGTTAGAAAAGGATTTGCTATATAGAGTTGGTGATGCTTATTTTGTTCTGGGACAATGTAAGAGCGACTTGAGCAAATTTATTGACTATCAAATTTACATTAATGGCTATGCGGATATACACCTTAAGGACTGGCTCAACCTTATAGAATTAAAACGCGAGAATGTAAAAATACTCTATTAGTATTCTGTATATTAGAAACCCAATAATCAATAGTAAAAACTACTATAATTAGCTACAACTAATAAATATAATCTATTAGCTAATTGTTGGTAGTGTCCTATAATTAGTTTATGAGTATCTATATTCAACAAAAAATGACAGGTGTGTTATCTGCGATATTATTGATTATCTGCCTAATGCCTCTAATACCTACGCCAGCAATGGCGGATGATTGGGGATTTTCCTTGCAAGGTAGCGACGGAACCCAACAATTAGAACTCACTTACAGCATTGCGGATGATGCTAGGTCAATGCGTGAATGGTATTTTGGCTGTCGCCAACTCACTTTATCTAGTAAGTTGAGTGGTTTGACAGAGAGCAACCTAAAAGACCTAAAGGGTTCAGGTTGTGGTGTTGCATTTTCTTGGAGATATTTCTTTAAGGGTGGCTACTTTACTGGTGTGCGTAATAGTTGGTGGAATACTTCTTATAAGCATCTAGGCACAGGAACAGATGATGTTTTAGGCAATAGCCGCGTAGATTCACTAGCCCCTTCCTTCATAACTGGCTGGAAATTGGGCAATGACAAGTTTTCTGCTGATATTTTCATTGGCATTGGTAGAGAATTTAATCTATTCACAGAGGGGGAGAAGGTGGATTCATTCAATACTTTTAGTGGTGGTATCACTCTAAGGTTCTGAATGTTCTATAATTAGAATATTACTATGCCGAGGTGGTGAAATTGGTAGACACGCTAGATTCAGGTTCTAGTAGGAGCAATCCTGTGGAGGTTCGAGTCCTCTCTTCGGCATTTAATGTCTTATAATATAACTATGACAGAAAAAAGCTTAAGTGAAAGGTCGTTAGAATATCATTCACGCAAACCAGCTGGTAAGTTATCGGTTAAGATCACCAAGCCAGCCAATTCTCCTGAGGACTTAACCTTGGCTTACAGCCCTGGCGTTGCTGTACCAGTATTAGCGATTGCCGACAAGCCCCTCAGTGTTTATGATTACACATCAAAAGGTAATTTAGTAGGGATCATTTCCAATGGTTCTGCCATTTTAGGACTTGGTAATTTGGGGGCAATGGCAAGCAAGCCAGTCATGGAAGGTAAATCAGTGTTATTCAAACGTTTCGCTAATGTTGATGCATTTGATCTTGAGATTGATGAAAAGGATCCAGAGAAATTTGTTGAGATAGTGAAGTCCTTGGCACCCACCTTTGGTGGCATTAATTTGGAAGACATCAAGGCACCCGACTGCTTTTACATTGAAGAAAAGTTGCAAGAATTATGTGACATACCAATTTTCCATGATGATCAGCATGGCACTGCCATAGTAACCCTCGCTGCTTTAATAAACGCCATCAAGTTACAGGATAAGAAATGGGCTAATCTCAAAATAGTATGTATTGGTGCAGGGGCTGCGGCTTTGGCAACTTTGGACTTATTGATGGGCTTTGGTATCAATGTTGATAATATAAGATTAATTGACAGTCGTGGAGTCGTTTATAAAGGGCGTCCAGAAAATAGCGAACGTAAAGATAAATATGCTCCTAAGACAGATGATCGCACTCTTAATGATGCCTGCAAAGGGGCAGATGTAATTCTCGGGTTCTCCAAAGGCAATCTTTTAGAAGTTGATAATGTCAAGGCAATGGCGGTTAATCCGATAATTTTTGCTTGCGCCAATCCTGATCCAGAAATAAAACCTGAAATAGTTGAGGTTGCTAGGAAAGATGCAATCATTGCAACTGGACGCAGTGATTATCCTAATCAAGTAAACAATGTTTTGGCTTTCCCTTATATATTCCGTGGTGCCCTTGACACGCGTGCTTCAGCAATTAATTTAGAGATGAAGATTGCTTGTGCCGAGGCAATTAGTTCTTTAGCAAACTCCAAGGTTCCAGAAGAAATTAAAGAGCTATATAAGAGCGAGCAGAAACTTGAAGGAGGGCTTGAGTTTGGTAAGTATTACATATTACCTAAACCAATGGATCCACGCTTGCTTGAGGTTGCTGCCAAGGCGGTTGCAGTAGCAGCAATTAAAACTAAAGTTGCCCGAATTAAATAATTAAGATGTATCCTAGCAGATACTCTATAGCCACAAGCACAGTATTGAATTGATCTAAGATTAATAGATGATTTTCTCATATTAATAATGGCAAGAAGTAGAAAACATGATACTCAAATGAACTATGGTGATATACCAAGAGTTCTACCACGCAAACATAAAAAGAGCGGACTAATGAAGCGGGTATTATTCTATGGTTTCTTATGGGGTTGCTTATCAATAGCATTATTCATTAGTGTTTTATACCTACGCTTACCAGACATTAATGAACTACGTAATGTACGTTACCAGCAACCACTAAAAATATTAACTGCTGATGGGGCTTTAATATCTCAGATAGGACAGATTAAACGCGATCCCTTAATTTATGAAGATATCCCTTCCCATCTGATCAATGCTTTACTATCAGCTGAGGACTCGCGTTTCTTCCAGCACATAGGTCTAGATTTTCGTAGTTTAGCTCGTGCTGTCTACCAACTTGTTACTGCTAGTCAAACTCAGACGGGTGGTAGCACCATCACTATGCAAGTAGCTCGTAATTATTACTTAACCAGAGACCGCACTATAATGCGTAAGCTCAATGAGATATTGCTGGCAATAAAGATGGAAAGAATTATCAATAAAGAGGAAATTCTATCCTTGTATGTAAACACTATATTTTTAGGGTTCAAATCCTTTGGTATGAAGGCGGCAGCGAAGACCTATTACAATAAAGATTTAAGTGATTTAAGTTTGGCACAATATGCCATGTTGGCGGCACTGCCTAAAGCCCCATCAGGAATGAACCCCATTAGCAATCCGCAGAGAGCTAATCAGAGAAGAGATTGGATATTAGGACGTATGGCTGAACTTGGATATATTTCAAGGGCAGATTATCTTAATGCCGTCAGTCAAGAATTATCAGCCAGCCCTTATGACTCCGGCACAGAAGTTGAAGGTTTATATTTGGCGGAAGCAGCAAGATTAGAACTCTTGGCAAACCCAGATAAATACAATGTAACAATAGACGATCTCTACACTGGTGGTTATCAGGTATATACTTCGGCAAACAAAAAAATGCAGCAATCTGCTAATGAGGCAGTTAGAAATGGTCTACTGAATTATGACAAGAGACATGGTTGGCGAGGTTCTGAAAAATCTTTCATAAACCTGCGAAGCACTGATGATTTTACGCAAGAAAACCCTTTATATATTGAAGCCCTTGCCGAGCTAGATTCCATATCAAGTTATGATAATTCTTTGGAACCAGGCATAGTCAAGCAGGTTAATAAACAATCAGTAGAAGTGGTTCTTTCATCTGGTGAGAGTATAGTTATAGATTGGAAGGGGTTGAAATGGGCTGCACCATACATATCCGATCAAAAAACTGGTGAATATCCAAAGTCGGCTGAAGAGTTAGTTGCTGTCGGCGACCTGGTGAGGATATCTCAAGATTTTTATGAAGCAGCAGGTAGTCCGCGTGAGAGGATTATACGTTTATCACAGATACCACGTGCCGAAGGAGCAATTTTGGCGGTTAATCCTAATAATGGACTAATTCTTGCCATGGTTGGTGGCTATCACTTTCAACTCACCAAGTTTAATCGTGCCCTCCAAGCTCGGCGTCAAATAGGTTCAGCTATAAAACCATTTTTATATGCAGCTGCTTTAGAAAGGGGTTATAACGGAGCAGACCTGTTTAATGACGCTCCTTTTGTTGCTAAGTCAAATAGTAATTTGGTCTGGCGACCATCCAATGCTGGGAACACTTTCTTGGGTTATATTCCCTTACGTGAAGGTCTTTTCAGATCGCGTAATCTGATCAGTGTAAGGTTAATGCGAAAAATAAGAGTATCTAGGACTAGAGAATTTATGCAGAAGTTTGCTTTGCCAGCAAAACATTTACCTAATGACTTATCTCTTGCTTTAGGAAGTGCGGAGTTAACTCTTTTAGAAGCAGCTCGCGCCTATAGTGTTTTTGCTAATGGCGGATATCTAATAGAGCCCCGCCTGATTTTACGGATTGAGTATGCCGATGGGCAGGTACTTTACGAAGCTAAAAACCTTGAGACGATTAAGCCAAAATATGTATCAAATGAATGTGCCGACTGTAATGATAGCTCTTTAAGATACTCTTTCTCACAAAATAAAATAACGCAATGCAATAATTTCTGCACCCTTGATAATAAAGCAAAAAGATCAGATGATAATAGCTTTTCAGCCTTTGACGCAACATCAGAAGAAAAGGCGGTGGTGCCCTATGCTAGAGTTATTAGTCCAGAATTACATTATCAAATTCATTCCATACTTAAAGATGTGGTTGCTCGGGGGACTGCTCGGCGAGCTTTAGCACTAGGCAGGAAAGATATTGCTGGTAAGACAGGAACCACTCAAAATTTTGTAGATGCTTGGTTTGCTGGGTATAATCCTAATTTAGTGGCAATAACTTGGATGGGTTTTGATAAGCCATCATCTTTAGGACCTTCTGAGTATGGAGGCGTGGCGGCCTTGCCTATATGGATAGATTTCATGAACGATGCCTTAAGAGGGACTTCTCACAAAGATTTTTATAGACCATTAGGATTGGTTGAAGTCAATGCAACTTCTGCTAATGATGGAGGGGATCGCCAATTCACTGAATATGTCAATAAGAAGCACTTGCAAGAATATCTAAACCGAATTGAAAATGACTCTGCCTATACTGATTATAAATACCGCATATTAGATTCTGATAATTTGAACTTGGATCCGCAAAGGCGTAGTAATATACTCGACGAGAATGAAGAAGATGTGCCTAAGCAGGAAGTCAAAGACCTATTTTAGCTTTGCGTTCCTGCCTAGATACATCTAGATACACTTGGAGATATCCATCCAACATAAACTGAGTTAGCAGTTAAATATCCCTCCATATTAATTCAAATGAATTAATATATTAGAAAGCGAGATATTGCTTAAAACCAATATTTAAAGGCAGATATATTTTTTTATAAATAATATGTATAACAGTCGCATTATAGATATCTAGTGTTATAATGTGCATACCATAGCCTCCGCTGCGGGGGGATTCTTATTAGGGTCCCCCCCTTTTTTTTGTCCATATAATATTTGCATCATCACTATCATACCCCTGCATATTAGAGTTTCACAATATGCTTGGTATTTCATTAATGAAAATTACGATATTACTTATTAGTAGTAAAATGGAGTTATATGACAAAATTAAGAAAGTTTTTTTGCAGAACAGTCAATAGAACAATTAATAGAACAATTAATAGAACTATGTGCTTATCCACAACAAATAGATAGTGAGAAGAATATCTTGACAAATTTAAAAGTCGCTGTATTGGGAGGTGGTTCATTTGGGACTGTCTTGGCAAACATATCAGCTGCCAACAAACACCAAACAACTATCTGGATGCGCGATCAAGATCAGGTAGCTAGCATCAATAATACTCACAGAAATTCAAAGTATATCTCTGATTTACAACTGGCAGACGATCTTGTGGCAACCAGCGATTTATCTGTAGCCCTTGAGAATAGTCAAATAATAATCCTAGCACTACCAAGTAAAGCATTTCCCAATGTCGTTGAAAGGATGATGCCTCATCTTACTAATCAATATCTAATCAGCGCCACTAAAGGTATAGCAGAAGATAAGTTTATGTTAATGAGTGAGCTTTTGGTATCAGCCCTTAAACGCTATGGGCTAGATCCTAGCAATAGAATAGGAGTCCTAAGTGGTCCCAATATTGCTAAAGAAATTGCTGCTAAACATCTTACTGGTAGCGTCATAGCCAGCACTAATAAGGACTTGAATTTAATGGTCCGCCAAACCTTAAGTACTAAATACTTGCACATATTTGATAATGAAGATATCTACGGAGTAGAATTAGCTGGGTCATTAAAGAACATCTATGCCATAGCGGCAGGAATATCTGACTCTTTGGGCTTTGGTATAAATACCAAGAGTGTCTTAATTTCTAGGAGTATTTCTGAAATGGTGCGTTTTGCCTCGTGCATGAATGCCAAGAAAATGACCTTCACTGGTTTGGCAAGCATAGGCGATCTTATTGCAACTTGCTCCTCAGTTGATAGCCGCAACTACCGCTTGGGTAAAAATTTGATAGGTGGTGACACTATTGAAGAAATATGTGCTCGTTTGGGCGGAGTAGCAGAAGGTATTCACACTACTAAGATGACCTATCAAAAAGCCCAAGAATTAAATATTTCCATGCCACTACTTGAAGGAGTATATCGCATAATATTTAATCGTGAAAAAGTTAAGAATGTCTTATGGAAGGTATTAGTCAATACTCCTTATGAAGATGTGGAGCATGTCAACATAGGTGATATAGAATCGCAATCCAATAAAAGTTGAGTTAGCGATATGAAAAAAGGGCATAAGCTAGTGGCTATCATACTAGCAGCAGGAAGTGGTAGCAGATACAAAGATGCTCAAGGTATGCCCAAGCAGTTTGTCCCGCTTGCTGGCAAGCCACTGGTGAATTATTCTTTAGAGACATTTGCCTCCTCGCCTAAGGTTAGCTCATTGATTGTGGTGATTCCTTCAGCTAGTCAAGATTTTTTTGCTGAGAAGATACATAAGACCTTGTCAAATACTGTCAAGGATAAGTTAGATAAACCAGTGATTGGTGGAGACACCCGCTGGACCTCTGCAGCTAATGGCTTAGATGCCCTGAATGACATTAGTGATGAAGATTGTTTGGTAGCAATACATGATGCGGCAAGACCTTTTGTATCTCTGCAATTAATAGACAAGTGTATAAGTGCGGCGGCTGCTAATGATGGATCTGCTCTGGCAATGCCAATAACCGATACTTTAGGTTTCGCACCAGAAGGAAATTCATCTGCCAGATATCTCAAGGATACTCCGCCACGTTCGGCGTATTATGCAATGCAAACCCCACAGATATTTAGAGCTAGTTTATTGCGTAAGGCATATGCTTGGGTAAAACAACAAACAAATCCACAGAACTTTACCGATGACTGCTCAATAATCTTGGCATATAACAAACTACTAAAGATAGCTATTGTTGAGGGAAGTAGTGATAATATGAAACTCACTTACTCTGCAGATAGTCATGGTCTGGAGGCAATACTAAAGAATCATTCTTCCTGCAACTGTAATTCATAACTGTAATTCATAACTTGTGATGACTGAACAACCACTCTGGAGGAGAGCCATCAAAGATGCTATGGGTTCGCCAGGGATGAGTTTAGCCATAGTATTTTTATCTTTTGGTGCTTATTTAAGATCGGCTGGGCTTGATATTTTTCAAAGCATTGCGATGAATGTTTTTATGTATGCTGTGCCTGGACAACTCGTCGCTCTCAATGGCCTAGTGACCAAATTATCCATAACCAGTATAGTATTGTTGGTTGTCATAATCAATATAAGATTAATGCCCATGTCCTTCAGTATATCTCATCATCTAAAATCTGGCGAAGCGGAAACAAAACCTCCACTACTGCTATATTATTTTTCCGCCTATTTTGTTGCGGTGACAGGGTGGATGAACTTCTTTAGCAACTACCGCTACATCCCAGCCAAAGACACTTTTAGTTATTTCTTGTATACTAGTATTTTTCTGTGGTCCTTTGCCATGTTGGGATTCTTACTCGGCTACTACCTAGTAGATTTCATACCCATAGAATTGTTTATTGCTTTACTACTGGTAAATCCTTTGTATTTCTTGCTGGTAGTAGCTGGCCATGGCCGCGATGATCTATATCTAGCAATCTCCGTTATCGGTGGTTGTTTATTATATATGCCATTTGCTGCTATCAATGGTAGCCTAGCTTTGTTATTTGCCGGACTAACTGGTGGTTGTTTAGCATTTGCTTTGCGTAGCTACAATAAGCTAAAGGAAGAAAAAGAATGAGCCAAGATATGTATATCTATGCTGTCATAGTGCTAAGTGCAATTGTAACTTACAGCATTAGAGTATTGGGTTTCATTGGTGCTGGTTTTTTGAAAGAAGATAGCCAAATATTTGTGCTTGCCAACTATATCAGCTATTCTCTGGTTGGTGCCTTGGTAGTCGGGCTCCTAGTCACTCCTCATAATGCCTTGATGGATATACCATTATCTTGGCGTATAGCTGTTGCTCTTACATGTGCTGCTATATATGTATATTATAGAAAGTACTTACTGCTATTGATATTAATGGCAGTTACAGTCATAACTTTAGCCCAAATCCTAATCCTATAGATTAAATCTAATCGGTTATTATGCTGGTTCCCGGTGGTGGTTTAAAGTCAAATATTTTTTTGGCAAGGCGTCTATTCTTAGTTACCCTGCTGAAGTTAATCATGATCTTCTGATTCAGTTCATTCTCCCAAGAAATCTCAACTGGCAACCTACGATTAAAACGCACAAAAATATCAGTATTGCTATCTGACAAAAAGAATGTAGGGTCCTCTGGATCTGGCTGATCTATAGTCATCTGGTCTAAAAGTTGAGGATTGCTTGCCATAAAGAAGAAGGGCGGCAAATTCTCCGTATCCAAAGCACGAACTATTAATTGCTGCAAGTCATCATCATAGATCATAGTATGGGTGCCATTACTAATCACCGTCTGTGCATAAGGAGGGGCAACTTGCCACCATAACTGAAGTTTATTTGTCATCTTAAACTTCCCTTGCAACACTCTTAATGGACGTCCTCTTTCATCATATTCAAATTGAGTAAAGTCCCCTTGCAAATTTTTTATAGACAAAGTAATTTTATGCAAATTGTCTTTAGCATCCGCAGCATATACTAGTCCAGGAATAACTAAAAGTGCTATATATAAAACTGAGCATAGAACTCTCCCCAATGATGACATCAGCACTTATATAATTATGAGTTGGCTCGTATAGATTCTTCTTGAGGAATATCAGTCATTATCCCAAATAGATACTGCAAGAAAGAAGTATCCCCATCTAGATTACTTATATCATTGAGAGCCCCTTTATG
>JAAOII010000217.1 GCA_015163845.1 Candidatus Portiera sp. | reverse complement strand
TGACATTAAAGTCGCTGGATGTTCTATCCTCAATCAAGGCAACTAAGCGAACAGCAGAATTATCCTCTAATACTTCAATGCCATATACTCTCCTTTTAAGCATGGAGCTAACTCTGGCTTTTTGCATGAGTTCAAAGGTCTTAGCTCCTAACCTTTTACCCTTATCGGTTGCTGAGGGAGCTGTCAAGAATACTGCAGTTCCAGCCATGATACCCACAATAGCCAAGACCACAAGAAGTTCTAGTAGTGTGAAGCCGCTAGAATCTATGGGGCGATTATTAGTCATTGATTATTAGTCATTAACTTCCTAATACTTGATTGATCGCTTGATTGACGACTCGGTTAATAGCTGATCTTTTGCCTGCCAAGTATTTTTTATTCCTGGGTTATTGATTCCAATTACCTATGTCTGTTGCAGTGCCATCACCGCCTTCTGCACCATCCGCACCATAGGAATAGACGTCAAAATTACTTGACTGAGTTCCAGGGTTGCGATATTGATAGTCGTTGCCCCAAGGATCCTTAGGTAAACGTTCTAGGTAACCACCTTGTTTCCAATTTGGTGCATTACCTGGCTTTTGGACTAGTTCTTGCAATGAGCCGGGATAGTTAAAATTATCTAACTTATATAGAATGATGGAGTTCTCCAAGGACCTGACGTCTTGTTTAGCTCTAACCACTCTTGCTTTGTCTGGGGCATCAAAGAAGTTGGGTATGATAGTGGCTGCCAATATTGCTATTATGACTAGCACTACTAAGAGCTCTATTAAGGTTACGCCTCTTTGACGCATATTTTTGATTCTTTTGTTATATTGTTTCATATTGATTTATATTATATATTATATTATTAGAGAACTAACTGATTGATTTGGAAGATTGGCATTAGTATGGCTAATACTATGACTAATACAATTCCTCCCATTGCTAGTATCAATAAAGGTTCGAAAATTTTTAACATGGACTGAGTAGCTGTTTGCAATATTTGTGAATAATATTCAGCACATTTTACTAACATCTGATCAAGGTTACCACTTTGTTCGCCGGTGTCCACCATATATACTAAAAAGTTTGGAAAGACCTTGGCTTTTTTAAGGGCTTTATTAATATTCATCCCTTCACTTACATTCTTATTAACCTCGTGTAATAATCCAGCAATATAGGTATTACTGATATTGCCGACAGAAATTTGCATTGCTTTTATAGTAGGGACTCCTCCAGCAATTAGTAAGCCCAAACTTCTTGCCCAGCGGCTTATGATGGACATCATTATCCAGCGGCCTATAACCGGCACACGCATGAGAAATTTGTCAAATGCCAAGCGGTTCTCTTTTTTGCGTAAAGCATAATTAAATGCTACAACAAATACCAGCAAAGCCAGCAATATTATTAAACCATAATTGCGTAAAAAATCACTTGTTCCTATGAGAAATTTAGTTAATTGCGGCAAGTCCTGGTTTTGTGAAGCAAAGACCTCTGTGACCTGAGGCACAACATATACCATCAAAAGCACAATGATCGCTATGGCGACAAATACCATTACAGCAGGATATACCATGGCTGAAGTTAAGGCCTGGCGAGTTCTATTCCCTTCTTCTATGTCATCTGCAAGTCGCTCAAGAACTTTATCCATGTTACCACTCTCCTCGCCTGCCTCAATGGATGCAATAAATTCGTTAGGAAACTTTCTACTAGAACTACGTAGTGCCTTGGAAAAACTCATACCCTCAGATACAGAAGTTCTAATGGCGGAGACGGTGTCTCTCATAATCGCATTATCTGCTTGTTGACTTATCATGTTTAAGCTTCTTTCAAGCGGCACCCCAGCTGCCACTAAAGTTCCCAACTGACGAGTCAATAATATCAAATCTTGGATAGGCATAGTCCGCTTAAAGAATAAATCTCCAATATCAAGATGCATTATACTTTTCTCTTTTGATTCAACTACATCTGTAGGAAACATCAAATCGTCGCGTAGTTGTTGTCTGGCTGCTTTAACGGACTCCGCTTCAATGGAACCCTTAACTTGTTTGCCCTGCTGGTTATAGGCCTTATAAGTAAATTGTGGCATAGAGTTTGCCTAATAGTTGGTTATTCTTGGACGACTCTAATGACTTCAGCCAGGTCTGTATCTCCAGCACGCGCCATGTCATAGCCACTTTCAACTATGCTAATAGAATTCTTATGGGCATAGTCAGCCATTTCGCTTTCATTTTTATTGGTGTTAATCATTTCACGCAATTTGTCATCAATGAGAATTATTTCGTAAACCGCTTTACGTTTGCTATAGCCAGTGTCATAGCATTTGGCACAGCCAACGGCCTTATATAGTTTTTCACTGGGCTTTAATTTGAGCAGTTTCTTTTCATAGGATGTTGGCTTATATCCCTTTTTACAGTTGTTGCATAGACGTCTAATCAAACGCTGCGACATAACTGCTTGCACTGTAGAGGCAAGTAGGAAGGGTTCTATATCCATATCCCTTAATCTGGTTATAGCACCTATGGCAGTATTCGTGTGCAAAGTAGATAAAACAAGGTGACCAGTCAAACTTGCTTGGACACTAATTTTTGCTGTTTCTGTATCACGAATCTCTCCCACCAATACAACGTCAGGATCTTGGCGTAAAATTGCTCTTAGACCTCTAGCGAAACTCATATTAGCTTTTGTATTAACCTGGGTCTGACTAATACCATCAAAGTAATACTCTATGGGGTCTTCAATCGTCATGATATTTTGAGAACTGCGGTCTAATTTACGCAAACAAGCATATAAGGTGGTGGTCTTACCTGAACCAGTCGGACCTGTGACCAGTATTATTCCATGGGGCTTGTTAATAAGTGTTTCTATTTTTTGTATGTTATCTTCATTCATGCCCAGCTTGACAAGATCTAAAGATGTGTCTTCTTTGTCTAACAATCTTAATACTACCCTCTCGCCATAGACGGAAGGCATAGTGGAAACCCTTAGATCTACCTCCTTGCCCCCTAACTTAACTGATAGGCGACCATCTTGTGGAACTCTTTTCTCTGCTATATCCAAGCGGGCTAATACTTTTATTCTGGTAACCAGAAACGGAGCTATCTTTACCTGTGAAGTTAATGAGGACTTCAACACGCCATCTAGACGGAATCTTATGACGAGTTCTTTGGAATAGGGTTCTATGTGAATGTCCGATACTTTCTCGCGAATTGCCTCAAACAATATGGCATTAAGTAATTTTATTATTGGAGCATCATCATCAGAATTAAGCAGGTCATCTGGCTCCTCAAGGATGGAGCTTAATTCGTCAAAATTTACCCTATCGTCATTGAGGGCTTGATCACTAATCTGGGACTTCTCTGATCTATCTGTTTCCGTATAGTTTTTTTGTAGCAGATTATTAAATTCATCTTTCTGTAGAGTTTTATTTGGAAGATCATAGCCCAAGTATCTTTGCGTTTCTTGAATTACGTTAATAGATACATC
>JAAOII010000216.1 GCA_015163845.1 Candidatus Portiera sp. | reverse complement strand
CTTCATAATTTAATTATAAAGAATTTGTTACTGATTTTAGCTATTTGTATTGATTTTAGCTATTTGTTGGGAATGTCCTATACAACATTCTATGAGGTTTTACTGAACTTATTCACGGGATAGGGCGGTGAGGTGATAGAGATGGCTGGAGCGGCGGATTGAGGGGGAACGGCTGCGAGCTTAAGGGAGCAGCGGATTAATGGGGGAGATCAATGGGCGGGGATTAAGATAGTCTATATCTGCAGGTGGATTTAGTTACGGTTAGATAAATAATATTCTATAGTAAATTAGTCCAAAATAAATAAGTTATATGGACTTATCTTTTCCTTAATCTGATGAAGGTGATGTTTGCTGAGGGCTATACTAAAAAATTAGTTCCATACCGGCGGCTTATAGAGAGTAGTTCCAGGAATTTTATCTGGTAATTGAGAGACACGTAAAACTCCCTCGCGTATTATTCTTATAGAATTAGCTTCTTTAACTAGTTTAAAAGAAGGTCGTCTCTTATATGGATTAGCCACTATGAGTTCCTTTTTATGGTGGGCTTTAACAATTTTCAATGCTCCTGCTAAATCGCTATCATCAGAAATGACTAAAGCTGATTGGTATTTTCCAAGCCATGCATCATTCACAAGATGGATAGCAAGGTTAACATCCGATCCCTTCTCTTCATTTTTCATAATTGTAGTCCTTTTCTTATTGTGTGACGCTCCAACTTCCTTTCCACTCACTTCACTTAATTTAAAGAAGCCATATACTATAGATATTTCAGGAATATATTGCTCCAATGCATTTATATAATGCATTTGTCTGGTACCAGATTTTGAGTTACCTCGGTCAGAAATCCTTGCAGTAAAATATTTAATTTTTATAACTTTATGATCTTTTGTCAGAATATTTTGAGATAAACTCTTTAAATCTAACCACTTGTACTTAGACCCCTTAACGGCGCCATAGTAGAGATTAAATCCGTCTATATATACAGGAGTATCCTTCATAAGAAAAAGCGGGGCCACCTAGTATGGTGACCCGCCCTTGGGAGCGAACCCCCAAGTGATGTAGCTTAATTATACCACGACATTAAATTTTTCAATATCATTTTACGAAATTATAAAGAATTTTATAAAATACCCAAGTCGCCAACATTTTCCCTAGGATAGGGCTGGGATATCACCGCATTTGGGGGGTGGCGTGTGATTAAGGTGATAAAAATGGCGGGGTAGGAGGAGAGAGGGCAGCGGTGGGTTCTGTGCGGATAACTGGAGGATTGATGGAGGATTGATGGAGGATTGATGGAGGATTGATAGGAATGGCTTAAGCGAAAAGACCGACTTCAATTCTTCAATGAATTGGGGTCGGTCTTTTATCTGATGCGAGAATGCTGCGGGGATGCGGTGTCGCCACTCGCCTACTCGCCTGCCCACCTATTATGCCCTAGGGGTTGTTATCAAAGTTGACGATGATGGTGGTTGTGGCGAATTCTGTGCTGGCGGGGCTACTAGCACTTACTGTCCAAATACAAGTTGCTTCAGTGCCGGTGAATGATGGGGCAAGAAAGAATATGTATCTGGCATATGCTTCACTGTCTATGGAGCTGCTGGAGAAAGATGAGTTGGGACCACTAAACCTCATCGCCATGCAGGCATTAGCGGGAGAAGACATGAAAACTTGGGGGGCT
>JAAOII010000215.1 GCA_015163845.1 Candidatus Portiera sp. | reverse complement strand
CGACCAGTCGCTAATGGCAGATTCAAAGATTGCAGACCTGCTCTTAGATAAGTTCCATTTAATGTCATTGTGGTTTCTGTTTTACCTTCCTCTCCTGTTGCTGCAGTATAGTTGTTAATCACAAGGTTGATAGCTGTAATATCAGTGCCAGTAAGATTTGCTGGATTGGTCCAACTTAAACTGACCCCATCTGCATCTCCGGTCAGATGAGTTATTGTAATATTTGCAACCATAAATTCACTAACCACAACTGGTACAGGGACTAATACACGTGGGCTACTGGTGACCTTAATACCTTGTTGAGTGGCAGAACTGAATACTGGGGTAAGAGAGAACTCATAATAACGACCAGTCGCTAATGTAAGATTCAATGATTGGGGACCAGAAGTGAGATTGCCATCAATCAATGTCATTGTGGTTTCTGTTTTATCTGCCTCTCCTGTTTCTGCAGTATAGCTGTTAATTATAAGGTTGATAGCTGTAATATCAGTGCCAGTAAGATTTGCTGGGTTAGTCCAACTTAAACTGACCCCATCTGCATCTCCTGTCAATAGAGTGGTTCTAATATTCTCAACGACAAATTTACTAAGGATGTTAGGATTAGTTCCTATGAAAACGCGAGGACTAGTGGCTATTAGACCTAGCTGCTTAGCAGAAGAGAAGTTAGGGGTAACTGAAAACTCATAATAACGACCAGTGGATAATGGCAGATTCAATGATTGCAGACCTACTGCTAGATAAGTTCCATCTAATGTCATGGTGGTTTCTATGCGACCATCTCCCCTAGTTTCTTCTGAGTAACTACTAACAGATAGAGTGAGGTTGGCAAGATCGGTGCCAGTTAGATTTGCTGGGTTGGTCCATTGAAATCTTACGCTACCTGGTTCATTGGGAACGGGGAATAAATTCAGATTACTGACTAGATACTCCTGAGTGGGCTGAGTAATTTGACCAGTTGCGGTTACTCTTACACTAAACTGTGCCAAAGCATAGGAAGCGGCATTTCTGCTAGAGTAGGGTTCTGCATAACTACGAATAAAGTAGTTCATCACGATGCTTTGAGTTGTTTCTTCTCCAGCAAACAAAGGGATGGTATCCAATGCATTGTAATTACCACTAATTTCTGTTCCAGATGCTTCTGTTGCGGTTGAGTTAAATACTCTTTGAGTTATCTGAAGTTGTGGTGGCAGATTATTTGTAGAGTTTATCAACTCTAGGGTGAAAAAGTTTTCAAACTCTCCTATAGCGTCAACTAGATTACCTTTCCCATCTTCTTTTAATATGTCAAATCTTTCAGATACTTGTTCAAACTTTTGTGGCAACTTGAGGTTAATTCTAACAATTTGAGAATTAATATTGCTAATATCAAGAACAGCATTATTATTCTTATTCACTAGTGTGGAACGGGATGCTGCGCGACGAATAAAGTTTCTATAGTTGCGACCATTTTCGTCCCTGAGGGTTAGGGTTGGATATACAAAATTGTTATGAGCTATTAGACCATCTGCAGAGAGTCCGCGAATATTATTCAAATCAAGCTGAATATCAGAGGCAGGGGTAGGTTCTTGCTCTGTGCTGGGTGAAACAGCAGCAGCATAAGCAGTTTGAGTATAGCTAATACTATAAACCGGGGGGGTTAGTGCCGCTCTTGGATCATTAGTTGCTCCCGCATAGCTAATAAGTTTAGGTGTTGCTCGATTAATAGTGACAACGCCCCTTGCTGAACTCGCTATGGCATCTTCTGCTGACAATTGCCTACGTATGGCAATTGCTAGGTCTAGATCACCAAATAAGTTATTCTCTATGAAATCACGGTCGGTTACTCGCAGGAGATAATTATCACCTCTACGGAATACTTCAAATACATTAACTTTGGTTAATACAGGATCTAATGTGCTTTGGGGTCTTGCAGTTACATCAAATATGATTGATTGTAATCTACGGTTAGCAGCAAAATTATCATCATCATCACGGGAAATGCTTGCGGCTGGAATTTTAAATCCTTGAACTTCTAATTTACCCTCTGCTACATCCTGCTCATTGATAATTAAATTAGCTAAATAATCATCGCTAATTTGAAAGTCCGCAGAGAAATCATTGATAATCATTATAGGTAAATTAATTCTACTAGTCAGGCGACTAGCTGCATCGGTTACTCTTATAGTTGCAATGAAGGTGCGACCATCACCAAGATTTTCTAATCTATTTGCGTTTATAACCTCCAACTCTGCAAGTATTCTATTTTGTGTTAGATTTGCTGGCATAGCTTTCACATCAAGTATATCCTTGAAAGGGCCCTCAATAGCATAGCTAAGTTGTGTTGGATTGATCTCTCTAAGATTGGTGATTCTGAATAATGTATTGTCCCCAGCACCATTGGATGGACTAACCAAGTCACCGATCTGAGCAGATTCGCTAATCCTACCCTCATCAACCATAAGCATAAGTTGTGGTGCCTCATTAACATCCTCCAATGTGAAATCAATTGGTATGGAAATGGTCTCTTGATCAGTTGCAGGATTGACTGGAGTTGCTTGGTCAGAAATTGTATTGAAAGAATAGCGTCCTCTATCTGATACATTTAGTGAATAGGTCGGATTATTTAAATCCTTGTTTGTTTCATAATCTAAATCACGGGCAAGAGTGATTATGCCAGTCACACCATTGTTGTTGTTAACCCAATTTACATTGAATAGGCCTGGATTGGATGTTTTATCCAAGGTAAACTCTCTAGTGGTTTTATCATTATCATCGGTAATGAATATCCTAGCCACCTCTGTGCCGGCTTTAGCCCTATCTTCTTTAATAGTTATTGCAAGGGGCTCTTCAGTATTTATCATTCTGCGGTTAGCTTCTCTTGCTAGGGGTGCAGAGTTGATATCTGTAACAACTACTGAAATTATGCTTAGATCATACAAGGTTCCATTGTTGCTAAAAAATGCATTTTCACTTGTGGCTGCATCAAAGTCCGATTTGCGAGCTGTGTAGACCAATAAGTCATAGGATCCTGGATTGTTAAATTCTATAGTATCATCTTTAGCAGATATTTTACCTGTATCTTCAGCAATGTCAAACTTCCTGTTATCAAATCTTATTCCTAAACTTCTCAGATCAGCTGTATTCCTTAAAGTGGAGGTCGGAGCAAAGCCAAAAAGCAGCTTATCACCTTCACCCGTAACATAATTTCCAGCTAATTCTTCAATATTGGTCAGATTACTAGGATAAGTTACTGTTGCAGTGGTAGTGCCTTCTATAATCTTGCCCTGAGGAATAGTTGTATTAAATTTTGGAGTGCTGGCACTTAATATTGTATCAACTTCATAACGACTGTCATCAACTTCTAGCTTAATTGATGCCTGGTTGGTAGCTGTAGCTAATCCCTTATGTGTAGCTGTTAGGCTTATGGTTGCGGTGGCACCTTGAGCTAATCCAGTCCCAGATATGATAAGACGCCGACCACGTGGGGAATTGTTTATCAAAGCAAAATTTTCTAAGATTGCAGCTGAGGTAGAAGTTATAGAATATTCTAAATTTCTATCATCCCCTGTCTCTGGGTCAATTGCAGCAAAACTACCTACTCTATGGAGTGAGTTCCGCAATGCTTGGGAACCAGATAATAGGTATATCACATTCCCTTCCATAACAATATCATCAGAAGATCGGGTAAAAGCATCTGTTGCTCCTAAAACCTCTATTGAAGAGCTAGAAGAGTCAACTAACAATGGTCTATATATAACATCAGTAACTTCAAAATCAAAGGCGGTAGTGAATGACTTAGCACCGCCTCCATCAGCAACGGCATCGTCAGTTGCTCTGATGAATACTTTATAAATGGCTTTCCCAGTTGGTGATAATTGTCCTGCAGAAAATGCCTCATAGTCCAATTTTGTGCTATCAACAAAGAGTGCCCAATTATTATTATTATCTATCCCATTAGGTTCTATGCTAAAAATACCTCTGCCATGACTCGGGGAAACATCTGCCACAACTACTTCTGCTACAGGAAGAGGGTTAGTGGTTCCAGTAGCCCAATCTCTGTCGGTAATATTAAGTTGGTTAGCTTTATCGTTGAAACCTGTAGCTGTTGCTAAACCAATAGCTGATGCCAGTGATGGATTATTGGTGCTATAAGCATCAAGAACTCCTACGCCTTCTCGTATCCCCATAAATGCCTGCTGGTTAGGGGCACTAAATTCAATCTTGGGCAATTCATCAACATTGGCTACTTGGATATCTAGGTCAGCATAATAACAAGCATTAGCATTAGAACAATCTACGGAACTATCATTACTTGGTCTAACTAACGCGAAATCTTGAATTGTTTCTACATTCGTGCCAGTGATTGCATTGCCTCGCTCATCTATAGTGGTTGCAACAGAGTTGGATACAGCAATAGCCAGAGGTTTATAAGTTAAACCATCTCCTGAGGCAAATATGCGGCATAGATAGGATGGACGAGGGTCTACCTCATAGTTATAATCCCGAGCTGCCTTAATTCTTAAGTCGGTATTATCTAAGTAGATCTCACCATCGCCGCAATCATTATTCGTATCATTTAGATCCCTTAAAGCCAAGAACAAAGTGAGGCCTGCTAGGTCTGAGTTCCTGCGTAAAGCATATTCGGATAGAATATTACCTCTGCGGCTAAGAGATGCAGAAGCCGTTACTATAGCATTTTCTTTAACTTCAGCCCTTGGGGTTAAGTTTATATTGTTATTTAGCCCAGCTATATTATTAGTGAAAACATTATCTAGAGAAAGACGTGGACCTTGCTTTTGAAATGTTACTTGCACGAAGCTCTTAAGGTCTGCTTGATTAGTGTCCTGTGGCAGGATTTTGATGCTGACTTCAACTTGAAAACTTGAGACAATATTAAGTATCCCAGTCAAGGACAAGCCAGCACCGACTGGATCAGCGACTGAAATAGTTGCTTGTAAAAAATTGTCGGTGGAGCCCTCAACACTAAAGAAGGTGGCGGCTGATGCTGTTGAGGCGGCATTTATACGATAACTTAGTGTGTAATTAGCAGATGTGAGTCCGGCAATAGCTGTTTGGTCATCAGTGAGACCAAGACGCCTGCCGACTAATTTCTTGACTTCATTCTCATTAACAAATATACTCGCAAGGGGTCTATTAGTCCCATCACTTGGAATTCTTGTGTCTAACGAAGGAGCGAATCTATAGCTATTATGTGAGAATACATTTATCCCTGCTGCTGGCGGAACTTCTGATGATTGAGGGGGAGAGCATGCAACTAAAATTATCCCTGAAATAAGTAAGAGTAATAAGTTACGCATTATATGCGTCATCTTGTGTTGCATTGTCAATTTATTCATAGTAATTAAATATATTAGGGTTACAAGTTATGCCTCTATTAGTAAATATATTATAGGACATTCCCAGCAATTAGTTAATAGTTGATATTTATTAATTGTAACTAATTATAGTTGTTTTCACTATTGACTATTGGGTTCTTAATATATTAAAATACAAGTAATGCATCGTTCTTGCACCATAAAACTATATCCAAATGATGAGCAGTTTACTACTCTCACTAATCAGCTCGGCATAGCTCGCTGGGTCTATAACCACTTCCTTGCCCTAGGCCTTAGACATT
>JAAOII010000214.1 GCA_015163845.1 Candidatus Portiera sp. | reverse complement strand
TATATCCCTGATCTAGGCAAGACCGCTGCTCAAATAAGCATGGAAGAAAAGAATTCTATTAGTCACCGAGGACAGGCCTTAGCAAAACTGGTAACTAAGCTAATATAGTGACTAACCCATTGTCAGCCGATAACTACTCCGCAGCTTTATTCCGTAACTTTATTCCGCAGCTTTATTCCGTAACTTTATTCCGTAACTTTATTCCGCAGCTTTATTCCGCAGCTTTATTCCGTAGCTTTATTCCGCAGCTTTATTCCGTAACTTTATTCCGTAACTTGGACTTTAGCAGCGCGTAATAAGCGATTATGCATCATATATCCCTTTTGAATAACAGCTATCACCATACCCTTGGACTTACCCTTCAATTTCACTTGAGCTAATGCTTCGTGATACTCAGGATTAAATTCTTCATCTTCTTGCGGATTAATTTCCTCAAGGCCAAACTTATTAAGTCCCTCAATTAAGGTTTTATAGGTTAAGTCAACTCCATGCTGAATAGATTTTTCATTATCTGATAGCTGGGAAGCATCCCCATCAGGAGTATAAAATCCTAGTGCTTTCTCCAAGTTATCCAACGTCTCAAGCATAACTGGAGCAATATCAAGTAAACCGCTAACTCTTGCCTTGGCTAAATCTTGGAAAAAGCGTTTATGCATATTTTGTATTTCTGCCTGCAATCTTAAATTTTGATCTTGGCTGTTATTTAACTCAGTGATTATTTTAGCTAACTCATCAACCTCTGCTTCCTCTTGCTTTGTCTCTGAGTTGTCTAATTCCGCCTCGGATGAGGATCCTTCTTCTTTTATCATTTCAGCAGTAGCGTTATTGTCAGCATGAGGTTTACTTACATTTTTCGCAGTATGTTCGCTATCATTTTGAACTTCAACATCTTCTTGTGAATTGCTATTAGATACAGCTTCTTGCTCTTTATTTAGTTTATTACTAGGTTCAGTTTTTATATCTTCCATGTAATACATTATATAACCCACAGCCAATAATACAATCTCTTGAGTGGGTATAAATTAACTTGGCGGTCATATTCTACTAATCTGCGGCAAGGTTCAAATTTACGTTGTTTAACATAAAAGACAATATTGAGTCATATTAGGTTATAATCTATGAAATTGCTAAATTAAAAAATTATAGGTGCAATTTATTATAAATATTAAACTAGAGGTTGTTTATGAACACAGAAGCAAATAAATTATTAGCCGAAACAGGAAATCGTCCACTCAAAGGACTATCATTGAAAATTTTTATTGGAGGGTGTATCACCTGGTCACTATTCCAATTATGGTACGCATCGCCACTACCCTTCGTATTTAACTTTGCCATATTAAATGATACAGAAGCACGTTCTGTTCATTTAGCTTTCTCCATATTTTTAGCGTTTATGGGTTTTAGTTTTATCTCCAAAAAGGGGAGTAAGAATGGACAAGTGCCGATCATGGATTGGGTCTTGGCAATTGCTGGTGCCTTTTGTGCTCTTTACATATTTTTATTCTATGAGGAAATAGCTAACCGTTCTGGCGCCCCCACTACTTTTGACAAAGTTGCTGCTGGAGCAGGAATACTCATAATGCTGGAAGCAGCCAGACGTTCACTGGGACCTGTCTTAGCCATAATAGCTAGTATCTTTCTTATATATGCCATGGCTGGACCTTACATGCCAGCAATAATTGCGCATAAGGGTGCTGGGTTGAATAAACTACTATCGCATCAATGGCTAACCACTGAAGGTGTTTTTGGTGTCGCCTTAGGAGTATCTACTAGTTTTGTTTTCTTATTCGTATTGTTTGGAGCAATGATGGAGAGAGCTGGGGCTGGCAATTATTTCATAAAACTATCTTTTGCTTTACTTGGCCACATGCGCGGCGGGCCAGCTAAAGCCGCAGTAGTATCATCTGGATTAAGTGGCATAATATCTGGATCTTCCATTGCCAATGTGGTTACCACAGGTAACTTCACCATCCCAGTAATGAAAAAAGTTGGTTTCCCCGACTATAAAGCTGGAGCGGTTGAGGTAGCAGCATCAACCAACGGACAACTTACACCACCAATAATGGGAGCTGCTGCCTTCCTCATGGTTGAGTATGTCAATATACCTTATATAGAAGTCATTCAGCATGCCATACTTCCCGCCTTAATTTCTTACATCGCACTTATCTATATTGTCCATCTGGAAGCAGTTAAGTCAGGATTTACAGGATTACCACGCAAAGAACCGCTAAAGGTTGTCAGTTTCTTGATTGGTTTATGCCTTACCATAGTGATATTTGGAGTACTCAGCATGGCTGTATACTATGGCTTGGGTTGGGTGAAAGTGGCGCTACCTAACCTGTCAATATATATTATCTCCGCAGGTATTTTATTGGCTTACATATTATTGCTTGCCTATGGATCTAGATTCCCTGATCTTGAAGAGGAAGATTGGTCCAAAGAAATAATAGTAATT
>JAAOII010000021.1 GCA_015163845.1 Candidatus Portiera sp. | reverse complement strand
CCTCAGCATAAGATAAAAATACTTCTCCTTGGTTGAACCCAATCAAACCGCCAACATTATTTGTTCCAATAATTTCTCCCAGAAAATAAGAATTGCCGATGCTTGAAACTGGATTGTTAATTCCTGCAATGCCGCCTAAATTATCAGTCCCTGAGAGGCCTCCCAGAGAATAACTATCTTGAATTTCACCTCGGTTAAGCCCAACAATCCCACCTACTATCCTACCGCCGCCGATATTTCCATCTGTATAAGAAAATTCCACCCGATTACTGCTAAATCCAGCTATGCCACCAATGGATAGATCACCAGACAAATCCCCCACTCCTGAGGATGAACTGATCAAACCATAATTTTGCCCTACTAACATGCCAATATATACACTACCAAAGACGCGGCCTTCAACGTCAGAAGCATATATCTTGCCTGAGTTCTCCCCAACTAAACCTCCGACGCTTTGAAAGCCATTTATCCGAGCATTAGTTAGCTTAACCAAGTTAACAACGCCTCTAGATCCTACTCTAGCAAATAGACCTATTCTATCAGAAGCACCGCGACTTATATGCAGATTATCTATGTTATGTCCCCTGCCAGAAAATCTACCATTAAAAGCAGCGACTCCATCAACAGAGCAGATCATCTCGGTCTCACAATCACCAATTGGAGTAAAGCCGGCTATAGACAAAGTAGCATTTACTTCCACAGAAGTCCAAGTGTTAGTTATGCTTGCATTCATTCCTTGACGTAGGATATATGACTTTTCCAATTGTGAGGTTTTATTATCGCCATAGATCCAAGTGAAGTTAGTATATATTGATTCACTCAAAGACACCCCAGTATGATCAACACCAGCTATTGCTTGAAGCTGGTAGATATTTATTATTTCATATGGATCTTCAATACTACCATTGCCATAAATATAGATATCTTTTGACAGATGCTCACTATCATAGGCATTAACAATCCCATCCCCGTCACTATCCAGTTCTGTGCTTTCATACTCCTGAATGTCTTGCTCTGGAATAGTGTCAATATTCCCTTTTACTTCTCCTGCAATAGAACTTGAATAACTCTGATCCCCGCAACCCATACTCATTGTTATGAACAAGAAGCTCAATATTATGAGCGCTCCCTGACATTTTGTACAATTTGTATAATTTTTTGCACTAGTTAAACTAGCTTCCCGCTTTATCAAAACCCCCTTTATCAAACTTGAATCCCCCGATTTGTTGTTGTATGCCTACTATTATAACACACTTTGGAATATATCAAGGGGGAGTAGATATCAAGGGGGAGTAGATATCAAAGACAGAGGGTGCGGCAAACTAATATGCCATCAAAGTTTTAGGTAAATCTGTTGATTTGTTCTTTGGTGGTGGCAAGAATTTTTTCTTTGATATGTTCTATATCTAAGGGCTGTGGGTCCCAATCAATTTTATGGTTGTAATACAAAGAAGATTCTACATAGTGGGATAAAAGCCATTTTATTTTACTGCCAAAGCTTAAATAACCTTGCTGAACATTCATGCCATATATGGGAATAAACTCCGCAGCCAGCCCTAATCTATGGTTGTCATGCTTTGCTAATAAAATAACTGGCACACCCATTGCAATGCAGGGTAAGGCACAATGTAGGCGACTGGTTATGACCAGTTTGGCTTCATCTCTGTACAAATCAAGTGTTTTTTGGGCTTTTTGCATCCTAATAGTAAAGCTATCAGTGCAGTGAATTGCATGAATAGTACGATATATTTTTTGTCGGCGAAATCTCAAAGGTAAATTGATATATTTATAAATATCATTTATAAATATTTTGCCATTTATAGGTTCTTTTTTGCGTCTATCAAAAGTCAAAGTAAGACAGTAGTTAAAAAATGACTCAATACCTGACTCGTTGAGTAAATCAGTTGTAGGTTTGTCTCTACAGCCGATGGGCTGATATCCACGCAAAATCTCAATCCTTTTAGAAAGAATATCTTGGTCTTGAGAATGAATATGCAGATTGTTAAAAATTAGATTGATGCCTTTGGCTTTCATCTCTAATGAATTATCTGGAACAAAACCATTTATTAATAGATTTGTTCCCTTAGGGGCTTCGGGGTTACGGATATCGACAAATCCAGCATGATTGATACCCAATTTCTTGAGTGTGTGTATGGCCGCCAGTGACTGAATCTCATCACCAAGATTATAGGTGTTAGTATAACTTAAGACATGCATTTTTCTAATCATTACAATTATTTTACTATACACAGTTAATAGTGGCTATGAAAAAGAGCTAATACTAGCAAGGATTTTAAATAAATTCCTGTCTCTATGATGGGGGTATGAAAGATAATATCCACAAAAAGAAGTCGCCACAGTATGGGTAGGACTTGACAATCAATAAGCTTAACAACAGCAAGATGCCATCTCTTTGAGTTGCGGTTCATGTGTTTATAATTATCTTCAAGTCCGGTATTACAATATAACTTTCACTAGCTACTACTACCTTTAATTCTTGTCGGTTTGGGAGGGGGTGTCTGCCCGGTATTACAATGTAACTTTCACTAGCTACTGCTATTATGGCATAAGGGTATATATTGGACCATACATATAGTAAAATTAAATACATGATATACCAAACAAAAACAAGT
>JAAOII010000213.1 GCA_015163845.1 Candidatus Portiera sp. | reverse complement strand
GTAATATCGGTGTCTATATAGGTGGTGCTGGTAAAACTGGCATTTAATTCAATATTATTCCGACTGATTTTATAGGAAGTGGCGCGCTGAGTCGCATTCCATGTCAGAGTTATAGTAGTTGCATTCAAAGAATCCTTCACATTTTGCGGAGTTGGCGGAACGGAATAATTAACTATATATTCTGCTGCTGCAGAACAACCCACACTATTACAAGCACTGATTGTGTAGTTATAAGTTGTTCCTGCAGTAACATTGGTGTCTATATAGGTGGTGCCAGTTTCTTGTATATCTACTAGATCAGCTCCAGTTCCACCACTCCGGCTGATATTATAGGAAGTGGCGCGCTGAGTCGCAGCCCATGTTAGAGTTATGTTAGTTGGGCTGATAGTGTCAGTTATATCTTGAGATGATAACACTGCTGGAGCTTGAGGACCAGGGGTTGACGTGGCGCCGCCACCTCCGCCGCCGCCACAAGCGGCTAAAGCTATCGTAATTATTAGCAGACAAAACAGGCGGGCTAATTGAGTTGGGGCTTCTTGTATGAATCTACACAGATCCGTGTTATTTAAATACTTATTACTCTTTATAAGGTTCATGGCTAGGTTCATAATTAGGGCCACCGCCATTGATAGGTAGCTAATAGTGCTATTAATACTGAGTTTCATTTTATCCTCTTAATTTTTATTTAATAAAATATATGATTACTTTTAATTATACCCTTTTTATTGCTATTATAGATATCTGTGAAGAATACTCTAGCACTTATATATGTAGTGTTTATCTAGCACTTATATATGTCGCATTTATATAGTGTTAGGCAAAGGAGAGCTAATAATGTCCTATAATATATCTATGTTACGAATAGAAGAAGACGCTTTTACTTTTGACGATCTGCTGTTATTGCCCAGATATTCAGAAGTAATTCCCAGTGAGGTATCGACGGAGACCCGGCTTACAAAACGCATTGGATTGGGTATACCTCTACTTTCAGCAGCAATGGATACTGTCACAGAATCTGCTATGGCAATAGCCCTAGCCAAAATGGGTGGTATAGGGGTGATTCATCGCAATAATGCCATTGATAAACAAGTGGCTGAAGTGATTAGAGTCAAGAAAAACGAAGGAGTTGTTGTTCGCAATCCTATCACTATATATAGTGATGGGACAGTTGAGGAGCTACGCAATTTAACAGAAAGACATCAAATATCTGGTGTTCCCGTGATAGACAGAGACAGCAATAAGTTGGCAGGTATTGTTACTTCTCGCGATTTTCGTCTTGTCAAGGAATCAAATAAAAAAATCAAGGATATTATGACTCCTCGTGACAAACTCATAACTGCAGCAGAAAATATTGTTGCGAGCAAGGCATTGGAGCTAATGAATACTAATAGAATTGAAAAAATATTGCTGGTTAAAAATGGCGATTTACGTGGTCTTATGACGCTCAAAGACATTGAGTATGATAAACGCTATCCTCTGACAAATAAAGATGAACATGGACGTTTGAGAGTAGCCGCATCCATAGGCACTGATGTGCATTATCTTGAACGCAGTACAGCACTTATAGAGGCAGGGGCTGATCTATTAGTTATGGATACCGCTCATGGTCATTCTCGTAAAGTTATCAATGCCGTTAAGGCATGCCGTAAGAAATTTCCTAATATAGGAATAATTGCTGGCAACATAGCTACTGGAGATGCTGCATTAGCACTTGCTAAGGCAGGAGCAGATGCGATAAAAGTAGGCATAGGACCTGGAACTATTTGCACCACAAGAATGATATCTGGGGTGGGTGTACCGCAACTTTCTGCCATTGCATCGGCTGCTACGGCTTTGAAGAAGAAGTACCCGCATGTTAGTGTAATTGCCGATGGTGGCATTCGTTATTCTGGAGATATAACTAAAGCAATAGCTGCTGGAGCGGACAGTGTTATGATTGGCAGTTTACTAGCAGGCACAGAAGAAGCGCCTGGTGAAGTAGTGCTCTGGCAGGGTAGATCTTATAAGACCTATCGTGGCATGGGCTCCTTGGGAGCTTTCAAAGATGGATCCAAAGATAGATATTTCCAAGATGATTATGAACCAGAAAAACTAGTCCCTGAAGGGGTAGAAGGCATAGTTCCTAATCGCGGAGCAGTTAGCTTCATCATAGAACAACTAATCGGGGGTTTAAGATCTGGAATGGGCTATGCTGGAAGCCCAGATCTAAAGACACTCAAAAAGGATGCCCGCTTCATTAGAATTACTGCTGCTGGAGCCAGCGAAAGCCATGTCCATGATGTTCACATCACTGGCGAGGCACCGAATTATCGTAAAGAGGGCTAGCTACTTTTTTATTTCAACCGGTGTTGCAACTGGTAGCAGGTCAAAAAGTTTTATGACATCATCATTTGCTACCCTCACACAACCTTGCGACTGAGGTTGAGTTAAATCTACCTCATTGGGGGAGCCGTGAATGTAGATATATCTCTGCATAGTATCAACTTCACCTAGACGGTTATAGCCAGGTTGACAACCACTCAACCATAAAATACGGGTGAGAATCCAATCTTTGTCTGGTTCACGCAGGTAGCTATCCTTAGTGCATAGTTTGCCAGTAGCCCTTCGCCCTTTTAGAACTGATCCAATCGGTAAGCCGTCTCCAATCTTGGCACGGATGATATGCTTGCCTAAAGGGGTGCAAAAAGAATTTATGCGATTACCTGGACCCTTGGCCGCAGTAGATGCTTGACACTTAAAATACAGCTCATCTGCATCCAAAACGCAAAGTTCTTGCTTAGCCAGATTAATAATAACTTGCTTTACCATGACTTCATTATATAATATAGGACACTCCCAACAATTCAATTATTGGAAACTTCTTGCTTCAACGGGGTTGCCTCGCACCAATAAGGAGTCCCACCATAAATATGTGGGGGGAGCTTGGATGATGCGAGGTCTTACGACCCCTCCCCAAAATATATAAATGGGGCTGTCCTCCAGCCACTTATTCAATATGTTTTTTGCAGCATTAATATCTCTGTCATGCTGAGTTGTACATATAATACAACTCCATTGTCGATCACTCAACTTTAGCAGTTGATTTTTATGACCACAAACATTACAGGTTTTACTACTCGGATAGAACTTATCTAGCTTATGTACTGCTGCACTTTTGTATTCCAACTTTTGTCTAATC
>JAAOII010000212.1 GCA_015163845.1 Candidatus Portiera sp. | reverse complement strand
TTCTCTGTGCTAAACCATCCCGGCGTAATGCCCATATGCGGAGTTGGACCAGACAATAAAAGGGTATCCTATTCAGAAAAAGGTGGTAATTTATGGCTGTGTGGTTATACTGGAAGTGGAGATACTTTATCCCTTAATAACATACCTGTTAATGCTGAAGACAGGGAAGAATTTATCAATAACTACTTGACAAGAAAGATTGAGAATAACCCATTGAATGTTTTGGGTTTGCCGACAACTGATATTAGTTTGAGTCATGGCGGCAATCCTCAGAAAATTTACGATCCAGAAGAGCTTATTCAATATTCTGCAGGATGTAATAGTTTTATCCATAGTAGACAGCATATTGATTTTGGGGCGACTGATATTCTTATTAGAGAAAGAGAAGGTGCTGACTGCGACAGAGACCCGATGACGAGTAATACCACATTTAATTTGACTTGGCCGCCTGGAGCAACAACTTCTTATGCTCGTTTCTTTGGAGGCACTTCAGGTGCTTCTCCTGTAGTAGCTGGTGTAGCTGCTTTGGTAAGAGGAGCTAATCCTGATCTGACTTGGCGCGATACTAAAATAATTTTAGCTGACAGTGCATCAGCACCTCCTGTAAGACGCTCTTGTAAAGGAGGAGCAAAATACTCAGATCCCACTGCAAACTACTGTCATGATGAGAACTATGGCTTTGGTATTGTCAATGCGGAAGAGTCGGTCATACTCGCAATGGACATAGGATTTACTAATAGAACATCCGATTGCCCCGACTTAGCGGACGGCTTCACCTTTGGTGCAGCATCCTTCCTCGGCATGGAGGCGAATGGTGACTGGGAACTCCAAGTTGTAGACAACACCACAAAGAACAGGCTACCAGTTAAGTGGCGGATGATCTTCTACGGCCATAACAAAGAATAGGATACCAGTTAAGTGGCGAATAATCTTCTACGGCCACAGCAAAGAATAGTCATTCTCATATCCGCCTCTATTATGTGGCCGAGGGGCGAGGCAACAATGCGCAATAATTTATAGCAATGTTATAGCAATGTTATAGCAATGCACAATAAGAGCAAATAGTTCTCTTTAATTTGTCGCATAAATAATTCCAAAGGTGGAACTATTGCGGGGAATGTCCTATAAAATAACTCTATGAAGTTACACCAATGGCTACTATTGTTGTTTGTTGCATCTCTTTGGGCGACATCCTTCACTGCAATGGAAATAGGCCTCACAGAAGTCAACCCGAGTTCAGTAATCTTTTGGCGTATGTGGCCAGGAGCTCTATTGACTTTAGCAGTTGTCCTAGGCATGGGCTACAGGTTTCCCCGTCACCCCAAGTTCTGGTTTCTTGCCGCCATAACTGGTGCAGTAAGTCATTCTTTGCCATTTGTTCTCATAGCATCTGGACAACAATATATTGAGGCCGGCTTGGCTGCCATTTTCAATTCCGCATTGCCTATATCTACCACCATACTTGCCCACTTCTTCGTGCGCAACGAAACACTTAACCGCTTCAAGACAATCGGCTTGATCTTAGGATTTATCGGCATAGCAATAATCTTCGGCAAAGATAGTTTACAAGAATTTGACCTACGAAGTTTTGGCCAAGTATTAGTATTACTCGCCACCATATGCTACGCCGTGGGCTTAATCTTTGGCAAGGCGCTTTTGGCAACTGCCAAGTCAACCGCCTTACCTGATGGAGAGACAGTCCACCCATTTGTGATTTGTGCCGCCTGCATGGTGTGTGGAGCCCTGTGGATGTTCCCCATGGTCTATTTACTTGATGGCGAACTACAAGTTCCACAGACCTTAGGGGTATGGGGACCATTAATGTTCATGTCAATATTCGGCACAGGAGTTGCTTTCTTGGTTTATTACCATCTATTATCTCAAGTAGAGACCACTAAAGTTGCCATGGTAACTTTCATCATCCCACCCATAGCAATCTTGGTTGGCTGGGTTATGTTAGGTGAAGTCCTTTCTCCGAACATGTACCTAGGCATGCTAATAATATTCCTCGGACTAATGTTCTTAGATGGACGGATTAAACCACTCCTACGCCTACTCAAGATTAATATTGCCGACTAAATACACCAATAACTCCCATGATAAACACATGACAAGCATATAGGAGCCGCTACAAGCAGATATTTGCGATAAGACAGCAAAACACACACAGCATAGAAGATAAAAATGGACCAAATAATAGAATATATTGAAGCACCAGCCGCCCTGGGCAAAGTGTTAGTTGCCTGCCAAGAGGGCAGAGTGACAAATGTCATTCTCGGCAAACAACAAGATAGTTTGCTAGACCTGCTAAAAGAATATTACCCCCAAGCAAGTCCAGATTCCTACAAGTCAGTAGAAGGCGGCAAATTAGATACAAGATCAGACACAAGCCCGGACACAAATTCAAACACAAGAATTGCGGAATACCTAAACAAGATAATCAACTATCTATCCGGCAATCTAAAAAATCCTACACAGATCTTGAACGACATCCCAATCACATTCCCCAAACAAGCGACTGAGTGGCAAATCAAGCTATGGACAAAAATGCGCGACATACCCCATGGCAAGACAGTAACCTATGGTGAACTCGCAGAGAATGCTGGAGGTGACAAAAAGGCAGCCATAGCCGTTGGGGGAGTATGTTCATCTAACCGCATAGCCATCCTAATC
>JAAOII010000020.1 GCA_015163845.1 Candidatus Portiera sp. | reverse complement strand
GGCATTAGTTCACGAACGTCAGCAAAGTGACCATTAATAGCTGCTAAAGCTGCCATGGCTGGGCTGACCAAATGAGTGCGTCCACCACTACCTTGCCTACCTTCAAAATTCCGATTGGATGTAGAAGCACAATGTTCCTGTGGGCTCAACTGGTCTGGGTTCATTCCAAGACACATGGAGCATCCAGGATTACGCCATTCAAATCCCGCAGCTGTGAAGATCTTATCTAGTCCTTCGTCTTCTGCTTGTTGTTTGACCATTCCAGAACTCGGCACTACCAATGCTTGCTTAATACTATCTGAGATTTTTTTACCATTCACTACTTGGGCGGCCTCTCTTAAATCCTCTATGCGGGAATTGGTGCAAGAGCCAATGAATACGCGATCAAGTTTAATGTCCTGTATAGCAGTGTCTGGCTTCAGCCCCATATAATCTAAAGCACGTTGCCAGTTAGATTTTTGCGTCTCATCTCTGGCATTTTTGGGGTTAGGGACCTTATCTGTCACAGAAGTTACCATTTCCGGTGAGGTTCCCCAAGTTACCTGAGGTTCTATTTGAGAGGCATCCAATTCAACTGTAGCATCAAAGTGTGCCCCTTGATCAGAGTGCAATTCTTTAAGCCAATATTCTTTTGCTTGATCCCACATTTCACCTTTAGGGGCATATTCACGACCTTTGATATATTCAACAGTAACCTCATCCACACCAATCATGCCAGCCCGAGCTCCTGCCTCAATAGACATATTGCAGATGGTCATACGTCCTTCCATTGATAGATTACTAATAGTTGATCCAGCATATTCAATACAATAGCCAGTCCCACCTGCTGTGCCTATCTTGCCGATAATAGCTAGAATGATGTCTTTGGCATATATGCCAGGATTTAGATTGCCATTAATATTTATCAGCATATTCTTGCTTTTTTGAGCTATGAGGCACTGAGTTGCTAGAACATGTTCAACCTCTGAAGTTCCTATGCCATGCGACAGGGTCCCCAAAGCGCCATGGGTTGCAGTATGTGAGTCACCACATACTATGGTCATACCTGGTAAGCTAGCACCCAGTTCAGGCCCAATGGTATGAACAATACCTTGTTTGCTAGCATTGATACCTAATTCTTTTATACCGTAACTTTTACAGTTGTCTTCCAAGGTCTGCACCTGTATTCTAGAAGTGCTATCTTCTATGCCAGGAATTCCATCCGCACGATCGGTGGTCGGCACATTATGATCAGCTGTTGCCAAAATAGAAGCAATACGCCAGGGCTTTCTACCATTTATCCTGAGCCCTTCAAATGCTTGAGGCGAAGTAACTTCATGCACCAGATGGCGATCAATATAGAGTAAAGCATAGCCATTGGGACTCTCTTCTACTAGATGGCTTTGCCATAGCTTGTCATATAATGTTTTCATATTATTATTATAACTTTAAGGCGTCTGGGAATGTTCTATAATATTGAAAATGCCCCAGAATACTACCGCAGTTATCATCCCTGTTTATAACCGTGCCACTTTATGGCGACGGGCGGTAGATTCCGTGATGCAGCAGAGTTTATTACCGAGTAATCTGATAATAGTCAATGATGGTTCAACAGACGAGACCTCTAACAATATCCGTAAATGGCTTGGCGATGATAAGAATAATATTATTAACGGAGTGAATATAACTCTGCTCACTCAAGAACACAGTAATGCCTCAACTGCTCGTAATCTTGGATTGTCTGAAATTAAGGATTCTAATAAAGTTTGTGATTATGTTTTATTCTTGGACTCAGATGATGAACTTTCACCTAATTTCATAGAAGCTACTACTAAACTAGTGCAAGAACAAGCACAGGTAGTTGCGGTCTCATCACCACGTCTTACTTTATTAGACGGACAAGATCATAAGAAACAATATCATAGTAAGCCCGTGTTTGACGACCTGCAGGATATGGCTAAGGCACCAGTGAGTTGGATGTTGTATTATGGGTCATCCATTCTTTCCTGTAGTTTATTTCGTATTTCTGCATTACCCAAAGATGGCTTTGACCAATCTATGGTCATAGGAGAGGACATGCTTTTTGCCAGCCAAGTTGCAATGCAAGGAGAATGGTCAGTTGTGGCAGGGGCGCCAACAAAGTTTTGGCGACAGGACCCTGTAATTGATGATGCGGTTAATGATGCTACAAATGACGCTGGAAAAGATGCTACAAAAGATAATTGCATTAATGGGAATGCTGGGTCTCTATCTTTTATCCATGACCCCAAACAAAGTCCAGAGTCCGCAATGTTGGCAATCCAGGCAAGAGTTAAGACATTCAAACTTGTAGGTTCCAGTAAAATAGTTAGACGCTCATATCTACATGGTATTTTGCGTGACTTCTATGGACTGGCAGTTACCTCAAGTCGTGGTTTTAACAAGTATGTTTATGCTTCGTTAGTTTTGTACCACTCTATTATGAGATGGCTCACTTGGCTGGTCAGGCAATGAATGTGCTTAACTGGTATGATGGACTTGTTGAACAAGGCAAGATAAAAGCCGATGCCAGACAATTGACTGTAGTTAAAATATTGCATTCCTTTGCTGAACAACTCAATCACCCCATAGAAAATAAAAGAGGGCTACTATTTTCACGTAAAAAGAAAACTATGCCTCAAGGACTTTATATTCACGGCAAAGTAGGGCGAGGCAAGACCTTGTTAATGGATGGCTTCTATTTGAGTTTGCCAGATATGCCAAAGAAACGAGTCCACTTCCATTCTTTTATGCGACACTTTCATCAACAAATGAATGAGCACAAGGGGGTATCCAGTAAACCATCAAGTGGAAATGCTTTAAGTGCAATAGCCGAAGACCTGGCAAAGGACTGCCGCATATTATGCTTTGATGAGTTCCACATATCCGACATAGCGGATGCCATGATAATGAAGGAACTTTTACGTGAATTAATAAAGAGAGACGTAAAATTTGTAATGACTTCTAACTATGCCCCCAAAGAACTTTACCCTAATGGCTTGGCTCGCCACTTATTTATCCCAGCCATTAAAATAATTGAAAATGATTTTACAGTGATGAAGTTGGATGGACCCAGTGATTACCGCCAACTATTGTTGGGTGATAGCGAAGTATATTTCTCTCCCAATAATGATGAGAATAAGAAAAAAATGCAAGGTATTTTTGACAAGATTGCCTGTGGCATATACTTGGAAGAACAAGTTATATTACAGGGACGTAGCTTAAAAGCTATTAACCGAACTTCGGATGCAATATGGTTTGATTTTTCTGATATTTGTCAGAAAGCCCGCTCGCAAATTGATTATTTACGCTTAGCGGAAAGGTTTGGTACCTTAATGGTTTCCAATGTCCCCCAACTCACTGGCAATAAATTATCTGATGCCTCCAGACGTTTTACTTGGTTGGTGGATGTGCTTTATGATCGCAAGATAAAACTTATCCTGACAACTGAAGCTCCACTAGAAGAACTTTATGCTGCTAACAGCAATAACAAACAAGAATCCGCTAACTCAAATAATGCCAGCATGGATGAAAGTGGTAGAACTCTTAGCCGCCTTAGAGAGATGCAATCCTCCTCCTATATGAAAACCCAAGCTATTGACTAGCTATTGAGGAGATGGAGATATACAAAAGGAAATATAGATGGTTCAAGAGATTATGTCAAAGATGACATCATCTTGAAATACCCAACTATATATAGATAAAAATAGGTAGGTAAAAACGGAGCAGACGGGACTCGAACCCGCGACCCCCGGCGTGACAGGCCGGTACTCTAACCAAACTGAGCTACTGCTCCTACCTTTAGTTACTTAATAATTATAATGGGCGCTGCAGGGCTTGAACCTGCGACTCCCGCCTTGGTAAGTATCCAAGTGCGGTGCTCTCCCATTTTACAATTAAACATAAACATATATGGGCGCTGCAGGGCTTGAACCTGCGACCCCCGCCTTGTAAGGGCGGTGCTCTCCCAGCTGAGCTAAGCGCCCAATATAGTTATATAGATATTTTAATTCAGTGTGGAGTTAAAATCAAGAAAATATTAATAAATATGGAGCATTTAGACATTTTGCACCCCCGCCTTGGAGCTATATATTCAGAGCGGTGCTCTCTCTGTTTCAGCTGAGCTAAGCGCCCAATATAGTTATATAGATATTTTAATTCAGTGTGGAGTTAAAATCAAGAAAATATTAATAAATATGGAGCATTTAGATATTTTGCACCCCCGCCTTGGAGCTATATATTCAGAGCGGTGCTCTCTCTGTTTCAGCTGAGCTAAGCGCCCAATATAGTTTAGGTCCCTTGGAAGGGTGCCCAAATAGTACTGAATGCCTTATTGCTTCTTTCCTGCACCTTATATTTAGGATGGCATCCTATACCAGGTATCGCAATTATTTCATCATCTACGGATATAAGAGGCAAGTAGTCCCTGAGCCAAGGAGGAATAGCATATTCTTGGAATAGTTTCTTCAGTTCTTTGGTGGGACCATTCTTGTGAATAATCATATTCTCACTAGCTTTTCGAAAGTTAATAGTTAATTCATCGCTGGGGTAAGTTGCCATAAGTTCTTCCCAATCTAAGTTCACAACATAAATGAGTTCCTGTTTTGTTTTTGCTTCTGCCTCAAGCTGCTCATTATAGACGTCAAGATTATCTACTTTATTAAGCGATAGTTTACCTAGTGGCATATTCCCAGACATATCTATAGGCATATCCGCAGACATATTTATAACAATAGCATCTTTATTTGCAGCAGCATCAATAGCTGTTATGGCATATAGATGTTCTCTATATAATCTAATGAAGCCCTTTTGCCAAGTAATACCCTTGCCCACTTCCAGAGTAGCTTGTCTATAGCCGTCAAGTAGCTGGCGACGCAATTCTTTGATAGCTACAGTTGCTGGAGGTGGTAAAGAGAGTTTTTGGAGCCACGCCCTGATAACTAATTCAAACTCATGACTTGACAAGTCAAACATATCAGGGCTTATGGTTTTTAGAAGAGGAATATAATCATATACACTGGAGTCGCTCGTGCGACTCGTGCCACGAGTAATACAAAACCTTTCTAATAACAGAAGCTGCTTTTCTGCTGCTATTTGATTATAACCACTGAGTCGTTGTGCACTTGCAGCTATGCTATGCTCAGCTCCAGTCCACTTCTCTTCTAACAGAGGTAAAACCTTGTGACGGATGTAATTTCTTTCATAACCGGTATCAGAATTGGAAGCGTCAATGATATATTTGATATTATGTTGTTGGGCATAGTCAGTGATAGTTTGTTTGTCCACATCAAGTAGTGGACGCACAATCAATATCTTTTTACTTAAATCTTCTAGTTTGGGATATTCACTTAACTGCAATTCATCTTTAGTATGAATATCTCGGACTTGAGGAATACCTTTGAGATTAGGACTGGCACGCACTATACGTAATAGCACCGTTTCTGCTTGATCTCGTTGGTGGTGGGCCTGCAGAAGAATATCCCCTGGTTTAAGTTCTTTCTGCCAAATATCATAGCGGGAGCGTCGAGCAAACATCTCAATACTTTCTGACTTATATGTTTTTTTAGATGTTTTATTCATTTTGTTCATTATTTTGGATACTCGCAATTCCACCGCATATTTTTTGACTTCAACTCTACAATGTTCTTCCCATTCATCCGCCTTAGCTTGCAACTGATGATTCACATGCCATGCACATATAGGTAGATTTAATAATTTATTCTGGCGTAAACTAACACAAGCATTTAAAAGTACTGATGAGTCCATACCGCCACTATAAGCAATAAATATCCGCCGCTTGTTTATATTTTCTGATACACTCTCACTGACTCCTAGTTTCTGCAGGATATTCAATATACCCAGCTCAACGGAATTAAAGTCAATAGAATTAAAGTCATTAAAGCTATCAGGCAAACTTAATTCTTTACGCTCTTTTGAGTCACTATCATTGATTGCCATATCTTTATTATAGGACACTCCCAACAATTCAATTATTGGGAACTTCTTGCTTCAACGGGGTTGCCTCGCACCAATAAGGAGTCCCACCATAAATATGTGGGGGGAGCTTGGATGATGCGAGGTCTTACGACCCCTCCCCAAAATATATAAATGGGGTTGTCCTCCAACCACTTATTCAGAATATTTTTTGCAGCATTAATGTCTCTGTCATGTTGAGTTGTACATATAATACAACTCCATTGTCGATCACTCAACTTTAGCAGTTGATTTTTATGACCACAAACATTACAGGTTTTACTACTCGGATAGAACTTATCTATCTTATGTACTGCTGCACTTTTGTATTCCAACTTTTGTCTAATCTCACCCAGACAAGAATCTAGCAGAGAACGGTTAAGTCCTCTCTTGCGCTTGCCTTTACGGGTTAGGTTGTTGAGGTTTATGTCCTCTAGGATAACTCTCCTTGCTTGGTTTTCACTTGGACAGGATATCTTGTTGGAAATCTTATGAGCTACATCTCTTCTTTTCATACTTGCTTTGAAATGCCACTTGGCTAGATTGTTTTTGGCTTTCTGCCAATTGTTG
>JAAOII010000211.1 GCA_015163845.1 Candidatus Portiera sp. | reverse complement strand
TTTCTGATGAAATTGTCAAAGCCAATCCATCTTTAGAGGCACCAGAGACCCAAGTCATACGTGAGGCCTCGCGCATGCGTGATGCTGCTATTAAGGCCTGGGCACAAATGATGGGCAATCAAAAACCAGTGGATGCAGATAGCATCTCGTTGGATATGTTTAAAGACAAGGCAGCACTGAACATAAAGGCCGGGCTATTTCTTGGTGAATTAGCTAAAAGTGAGAAGTTGGAGCCATCTGATGCCGAAATGGATATCGCCATAAATGACATGGTTAAAGCATATGATAACCCGGCTGAGATAAAAAAACGTTATCAGGAAGATAAAGGGTTGCGTGAACAAATATATAATAAAATATTAGAAGATAAGGCATTAGACAAGTTTATAGAGAAATCTGGAGCCAAGCAAAAAGAGATTGACTATAAAGGTGCTTTGGAATTGAGTTCCAAAGTTAATACTTGACGCCAATAAGCGATAAATAATAAAATATGACAGACAAGAATTACTCAGCTAGAGCAACATTAGTTCCCATAGTAGTAGAGCAGTCGGCTCGCGGGGAACGTTCTTATGATATATACTCTCGCCTCCTTAAAGATAGGATAATCTTTTTGGTGGGACCTATTGAAGATAACCTTGCCAATTTGGTTATAGCTCAAATGTTATTTTTGGAGTCAGAAAATGCCTCTAAGGATATACATTTATACATAAATTCCCCTGGAGGTTCTGTAAGCGCTGGTTTGTCTATATATGACACTATGCAGTTTATAAAGCCGGATGTGAGCACTTTGTGCGTGGGGCAGGCAGCTAGTATGGGTGCGTTACTGATGGCTGGAGGTACCACTGGTAAAAGATTTGCTTTACCTAATTCTAAGTTTATGATTCATCAACCTTTAGGATCTTTTCAAGGGCAGGCAAGTGATATTCAAATTCATGCAGATGAAATAAATAGCACTAAGGGCCAACTTAATGGTATATTATCAAAACATACTGGTAAAAAAATAACGACCATAGCTAAGGATACAGAGCGTGATAACTTTATGAGTGCAACTAAGGCACATGCTTATGGGTTAATAGATAAAATACTATCAAGTAGAAAAAATTAAGAAAAAAGCTTGAATTATGAGATAATGACCCCATATATATAGTGAAGAGATATGATACCAAGTAATAAAAACGAGATGAAGAGATGTTCTTTTTGTAATAAAAGTCCGTCCGATACTTTAATTCTCATCGCAGCTAATGCTTGCATATGCGATGATTGCGTCAAACACTGCATACGTGCTTTGGAGGAGGACTCCTATAGTCAAAGATCTTCTGAATTCAAATATTTGCCAAAACCAGATGAGATATTCAACTTTCTCAATAAATATGTCATAGGTCAAGATGAGGCAAAGAAGGTTCTATCAGTTGCGGTATACAATCATTACAAAAAGTTACATTACGCCGAAATGAATTTAACTTCTGATCAAGTTGAAATAGGCAAGAGCAATGTTTTACTGGTAGGTCCAACTGGCAGTGGTAAAACATTTTTAGCCGAGACCTTAGCAAGAATGTTGAATGTGCCTTTTGCTATAGCCGACGCTACTACTTTGACCGAGGCCGGTTATGTTGGAGAGGATGTTGAAAATATAATCCAACGACTTTTGCGGAAATGTGATTATGATGTTGAGAAGGTGCAAAAGGGCATAGTATACATAGATGAAATAGATAAGATTGCACGTAAATCAGAGAACTTATCAATTACTCGCGATGTATCAGGCGAAGGTGTTCAGCAAGCATTGCTAAAATTAATTGAAGGGACTGTTGCTGCCATACCACCACAAGGAGGGCGTAAGCATCCTAACCAAGAATTTCTGCATGTAGATACTTCACAGATTTTGTTCATATGTGGTGGAGCATTTAGTGGTTTGGATGAGATAGTCCGCCAAAGGACTGAAAAGAATAACATGGGATTTATCAATGATGTGGACAGTGCTAATGCCGAAAGATCTAATTATGAATTAATGAGGAAAATGGAACCTCAGGACTTGATGAAATATGGTTTGATCCCTGAGTTTGTTGGACGTTTGCCTTTGTGCATGGTGTTAGAAGAATTAACTGAAGATTCTCTCATGAGGATATTGATTGAACCGATGAATTCTTTAGTTAAGCAATATACTAAATTGTTAGAATGGGATAATGTGGGATTAGAATATGAACTTAGCGCATTACAATTTGTTGCTCACAAGGCAAAAGAAATGGGTACTGGTGCCAGGGGACTTAGGTCAATTTTAGACCTAGCAATGCTGGATACAATGTACAATATACCTAGTGACGAGCAAATCAGTAAAGTCATCGTCAACCGCAATTGTGTGGAACATGGTGCCAAGCCAATAATAATTCGTGATCCAAAAAGAAGTAAGAAGAAAACTAAAGAAGGAAACAGAGAAAAAGATATGAATATGCAAACACAGCAAATCCAAGGAGGAAAAAATGCGACAGGAAACTGAAGTAACAGAAGGACCTTTACCTTTAATACCCTTAAGAGGGATGGTGGTTTATCCACATTTGACTACGTCTTTATATATAGGCAGAAAAAGCTCGTTGAACTCGTTAGTCAGAGCCCATGAAAACCATAGCAAGATAATCCTAACAGCACAAAAGGATGGGGAGATTGAGAAGCCAGTGTTTAAAGACATGTATGATGTTGGGACCTTGGCAACAGTTGTTAAATGCAAAGAAATGCCAGACGGTACTGTCAGGGCTTGGGTTGAAGGTGAAGAAAGGGTCTCTATTGTGTCAATCACAGAAAAAGGCATTGGCGGTTATTCCTGTGAGTATCGTCTCATCAAAACCATGAACCCGCCATTAAGATACATGGAAACCATGCGTAAGACCTTATTGGATAATGTCAAGAAGTATTTTGAAATCAAGGATAAAGGCGGCGAACTCGCCGATATAATGAGCAGTTTGCATGATTTGGAAAGATGCATTGATACTGTGGCCTCATGTTTCCCGCTTAAGTTAGAAGAGAGCCAAAAGATTCTTGCTTTACGAAATACTGAGGGAAGATTTAATTACATAATGAGCTATATCAAATCCGAGTTAGAAGTTGCCTCTATGGATCACCGCATCCAACAAAGAGTACGTGAACAGATTGACAAGAGCCAAAAAGAATATTATCTCAACGAACAAGTTAAAGCCATCCGGCGTGAGCTTGGCGGTGGCGATGATAAGAATGAAATTGAGGACTTGGAAGTAAGGGCTAAGAGCAAGAAATTTTCAAAAGAAGCACAGGAAAAATTTAACTCTGAAATAAGGAAACTCAAGACAATGGCACCTATGTCTGCTGAAGCAACAGTAGTGCGTAACTATGTTGAGTGGATGTTAGATTTACCTTGGGGACACAAGAGCAAGAGCCGCAAGATTAGCATTGATAAAGTAGAGAAGGTTCTTAATCGTGAACACTATGGACTCAAGGAAGTCAAAGAAAGAATATTAGAATATTTAGCTCTTTATCGTCGGGTAGATAAAAGCAAGGCACCACTGATTCTTTTGGTGGGACCTCCTGGAGTTGGTAAAACTTCTTTGGGGAATGCCATAGCTAAGGCAACTGGTCGAACT
>JAAOII010000210.1 GCA_015163845.1 Candidatus Portiera sp. | reverse complement strand
TATTGACTCACGCCCCATTTGCTGTTCAATTTGTTTGAGTTGTTTACGCAACTCTTCTTGCGTAAGTTGTGTATTTAGCAAACATCCAGTGTTGATGAAGTCCGGTTGCTCTCCCACAACATCAACTGGTTTGGTGTGTAAAGGTCGCGCTTTTTTAACTAAGTTAAACATTTCATCTAGCTTTGCCATGGCATTAGGTATATTATCTTGCGGTTCTATGTTTGAACCCAGAGCAACAATAACTTCAGTCACTAATCATTTGAGCCACTTATGGATACACCTACAGAATCACTGAATCTTAAGGCGCCGGGCTTTTCTACTTTGACCTCAGCTGCTATAGCTAAGGGAGCTTCTAGGGCTATGGCAAGAATTGCTGCTGCCATTTTTTCCACTAGATAAAAACGTGAACTCTCTACACACTTGATTACTTTTTTACTGATATCTTTGTAGTTGAGAGTATCTTTTATATCATCGCTAGAGCAGGCCAACAAGGAACGAGAAGAACACTCTATATTAATATTTATTATTACATCTTGACGATTAGCTTGTTCCCAGTCATTGATTCCAATATAAGTGCGCAAACGCATGTTACTTATATTGATAGATAAACCAGATTTATTCTGAACTAGTTTCTCAATAAACTCAGTTGGTAATTGAGGACTAAAAGGTGGATTATCTTGCATAGAGTGACTTTATTTATTCGCTATACTTTATAGATTGTGTCATTTGCCATCTAATCAAGCTTCTTTGTCTATACTATACATAATCCCTTGGCATAAGCACCTATATGACTAGGTAGATGACTATAGAAGGACTATAGAAGAAGAGCAAATTACTTCTTATCTGATTGGATGTTTTTTGCGAGTGGCTGCGCAGGATTAAGTGCCTTGCCTCCCCTGGGTTTAGACCTACTCTTACTTGCTACCTTCTTAGCCCTTGACTTCTCATCCTTCTGATACCTAATCCATTCTTCAGGTGGGTTTGGTGCTTTGCCTTTCATTATAGCTTTTATTTGCTCTTCACCAATAGTTTCATATTTAATCAAGCATTCCGCCATCAGCTTCAGTTTTGACATATTCTTTTTGAGTATGGTTTTGGATTTGCTATAGGCATCTGACAATAATTTTTTGACTTCTTGGTCAATCAACTTGGCTGTCTCTTCAGATGTTTGCGTTTTATTATTATTATTAAGCTGACGACCTAGGAATACCTCATCTTCTGTTCCATCAAATTTTTGCGGTCCTAATTTTTCTGACAAGCCCCACTTTGTCACCATGGCGCGAGCTATGCCAGTGGCTCTTTCAATATCATTGGAAGCCCCAGTAGTTATATACTCTCTACCATATACTAACTCTTCAGCTACCCTGCCACCAAATAAACTACATAGCTGACTAGTCAGCATCAGTTTACTTTGGCTATATTTATCCTCTTCTGGCAAGAACATAGTAACTCCTAATGCTCTCCCACGTGGAATGATTGTAACTTTATAGACAGGATCATGCTCTGGGACAGTTAAACCAACTATAGCATGGCCTGCCTCATGATAGGCAGTCAGTGCCTTATCTTTATCGTTCATAACCATGGAGCGTCGTTCACTCCCCATCATAAGCTTATCCTTGGCTTTTTCAAACTCAAGAATACCAACTTTCTTGCGATTGGTCTTTGCCGCAAGGAGTGCTGCCTCATTGACTAAGTTTGCCAAATCAGCTCCAGTAAATCCAGGAGTACCTCTGGCAATGGTCATAGCATCATCTGGAGAAACATGAGGCACCTGCTTCATATGCACCTTAAGTATTTTCTCACGCCCGGCCAAATCAGGTAAATGAATGAAAACCTGTCTATCAAAACGACCAGGTCGCAACAAAGCTGGGTCCAAAACATCAGGACGGTTGGTTGCGGCTATGACGATAGTCCCACTATTTTTTTCAAAACCATCCATTTCAACTAGTAATTGATTGAGTGTTTGTTCTCTCTCATCATGTCCGCCACCTAAACCAGCACCACGATGGCGTCCAACCGCATCAATCTCGTCAATAAATATAATACACGGAGAGCTCTTCTTCGCTTCGGTAAACATATCCCTTACTCGTGAGGCACCAACACCAACGAACATCTCCACAAAATCAGACCCAGATATACTAAAGAATGGGACACCTGCCTCACCGGCTATAGCTCTCGCCAGTAATGTCTTACCAGTCCCTGGAGGTCCGCACATAAGGATGCCACGTGGAATTCTGGCTCCTATTTTAGTAAACTTGCGCGGATCTTTTAGAAAATCCACAAGTTCTGAAACTTCTTCTTTTGCCTCCTCAACGCCAGCAACATCGGAAAACCTAGTAGTGATATCTTCGCGATTTAATGCCTTGGCACGACTCTTGCCGAAGCTAATGGGGTTGTTGCGACCACCTCCAAGATTCTGCATGCCGCGCATTGCAAAATATAAGATACCAAATAATAACAGGACTGGAAATGAAGCAATAAATAGTTGCCTTAGCACTCCTTGCCTTTGAGGAGCTTCGCCAATCACTTCAACATTGTTGCGGAAAAGGTCGTCCATAAGTTGGCTATCCTCTGCCGCTGGTCTGGTTGTGCTAAACTCATCTCCATTTTCTAAAGTGCCAGTAATAGTATAACCACTAATGGTAACACTGCTAACGCTTCCTTGATTGACTTGTTTTATGAAGTCAGAGTAATTAAGCGAGTTGGATTGTGGGGCTATGCTTAGATTGTTACTAAAAACAATCCCTAGAAAGAACAGCACCGAAAGCCATAAAAGTATATTCTTCTTCATTGTGTGTAGTTTATCATATAATAATTCATACTATATTTATAGGGTCATTCTTATTTTTTTCAAGTGTTTAAAGGTATAAATATGCATATTTTTAATTATTTAATTATATTGTGAATTATTCGTGTATTAAGTATTTAGTGCTTTGCGGCTTGCAATTATGTAGATTTCCTTGGATGTGCTACGTGAAGCAAGTGGTTTAACTATTTTATGCTTATAACCATCACGCCTTAAACCTTGTATAAACTCTTGCAAATCACTACCTTGAAACATCTTGGTCAATAAAATCCCCTTATCCTGGTTGAGCAACTCTCGTGCCTTATCGAGAACTCCTAAACCCAATTCCAGCATTTGTGCCTGATCACGAATACTATTGCCAGAGATAGCAGGAGCCATATCTGATAATAGCAGGTCAACTTTATCTGAACCGAGCAACTCCTCTACTTTGGGCGGAGTAATCTCTGTTATAAAGTCCCCAGTGAGGATAGTTACATTATAAATTGGTTGAATCTCTACCAAATCACAGGCAAGGACTTTGGCATTATTCGCCATTCTTTCTTTGACAACCTGTGTCCAGCCGCCTGGAGCTGCACCTAACTCAAGGATGTAGCTGCTCTTGGCAATGAACTTATACTTTTCATCAATCTGCAATAGTTTCCATGCTGAACGAGCACGATATCCAGCAGCAGCGGCTTCCTTGCTGTAAAAATCTTGGACTTCTATGATATTTAGATCAGTTTATGTTGAGAAATTAGATTCTCAACTACCGAAGTGTCGGCTAAGGTTGATAAGTCGCCAAGATCATCATATTCAGAGGCGGCAATCTTACGCAGAATGCGCCGCATTATCTTACCTGAACGGGTCTTAGGCAGAGATGGTGAAAATAGAATAATATCTGGCTTGGCTATGGGACCGATTTCTTTACGCACCTGGTCAAGTAATTCATCTTGGAGTGCTTTGTCCCCTTCAATTCCCAAGATCAAAGTAACATAAGCGAATATCCCCTGCCCTTTTATCTCATGCGGGTAGCCGACGACTGCCGCCTCAGCAACTGAAGGATGTCCGACTAAAGCACTTTCTATCTCAGCAGTTCCTAGGCGGTGCCCAGAAACATTTAGGACATCGTCCATTCTACCAGTTATCCAATAATAACCATCGGCATCTCGCCTCGCTCCATCACCAGCAAAATAGTAATTTTTATAATCGCTAAAATAAGTGCTAACGAACCTTTTATGATTACCATAAATTGAACGACTCTGACCTGGCCAAGAATCCTTGATGACTAGAGCACCACTTGCCTCGCCCTCAACTTCTTTGCCGTCTTTATCTATTAAGGCGGGCTGCACACCAAAAAACGGTAGAGTTGCTGAGCCCGGCTTCAATTCTGTTGCCCCAGGCAAGGGGGTGATCATGTGACCGCCGGTCTCGGTTTGCCACCAAGTATCTACAATGGGGACTTCTCCACGTCCCAGAACTTTGCGATACCATTCCCAGGCATTGGGGTTGATTGGTTCGCCAACTGTGCCTAAAACACGCAGTGATTTTAGCGAACACTTGGAGTATATTTCATCGCCCTCACGCATCAAAGCACGGATTGCGGTTGGAGCCGTATAGAAGTATCCCACATTATGTTTATCAATGATTTCGCCCCACCTTGCTGAAGTTGGGTAATTTGGTAGTCCTTCGTATATTACAGTGGTTGCACCATTACCAAGAGGTCCATAAACTATGTAGCTATGACCCGTGATCCAGCCGACATCAGCTCCACACCAAAATACATCACCTGCTCTGTAGTCAAAAACATATTCATGAGTCATAGTTGTCCAGAGCATATAGCCACCAGTACTATGTTGTAGCCCTTTAGGTGTTCCAGTAGAGCCAGAGGTATATAGGATAAACAATATGTCTTCAGCATTCATCGGCTCGGCTGGACAATCATCTTCTTGCCTCTCTACCAACTCATGATACCAGACATCTCTCGCATCCTGAAAGTTAACTTCTGCTTGCGTGTATTGAACTACCACAAGATGCTCCACCTTGTCTGTCTTAGTGAGTGCCTCATCAACATTCTTTTTCAATGGGATCACCTTACCGCCACGCAGCCCCTCATCAGCAGTGATTACCAAACGGCTGTTGGCATTATCAATGCGATTTGCCAAAGAGTCCGGTGAAAAACCACCAAACACAACTGAATGGATTATCCCCAGACGAGCACAGGCCAGCATGGCAATAGCCGCCTCTGGGATCATTGGCATGTATAGGGTTGCAACATCACCTTTACCATAGCCCAATTCTTTCAAACCATTGGCTAAGCGGCATACTTCGCGATGTAGTTCTTTATAGGTTAGACGCGAACTTTTGTCAGGGGTATCGCCTTCCCATATTATGGCTGCTTGGTCGCCGCGCTCTGCAAGATGGCGATCAACACAGTTGTAGCAGGCGTTTAATTCTCCATCTTCAAACCATTTGATATGCACATCATCATGGGCAAACGAGGTGTTCTTGACTTTAGTATAGGGCTTAGACCAATGCAGGCGTTTGCCATGTTGCCGCCAGAAGCTATCAGGATCATCAACTGACTCCTGATACATCTTAAGATACTTATCTTGATCAATTAATGCCTCTTTAGCAAAGGCGGGATCTATGGGATATTTTATATCAGACATAATAATTATTATACCTTAATCTATTCCTTCTTTAATAGAGAATCTCTTAGCGCAACTCTTTCTGATTTGTAGGGGTAATATGCCAATTCTACATTCTTCGCAAGATACCATAGCAGGGATATTCCTAACAGACCCCAAAGAATCTGCCAACCCAATATTAGGGAGAGCACAGATCCTCCTCCAAGAAGATTAAAGTCATAAACGCTTACAAAAACTGTCGGACTCAATGCAAATATTAACCATAATATGCAAGCAATCCAAGAGGGAAGCTTTAGATGTCTTTTATCTCGTGGCAAACCAGCATAGCCAGATAAAAAATTATGGAACTCTTTTTTGTGCCTGATTGAGTCAACATCATTCGTGATGAAAGATAAGGCAATCGTAATAACAAAATTTACAGCTAGTCCCCATAAAACACTTTTAACATTCAGTAGATATTCCATGGCTGGAAGTTGTAAGTTAAATTGAGAAAAGAAGAAGGGGTCGCTAAGAATGACTGTGATGATCCCCCCGAGCATACCCAAGTTTATACCACTTCTGGTAAAAAAGGAACAGTAGGTAATGCCTATAATAGCTGGTAAGGTCTGACAGGCAATGCCCAGGGCT
>JAAOII010000209.1 GCA_015163845.1 Candidatus Portiera sp. | reverse complement strand
TTTGAATAATGCTGATGCGGGCGAAATCATTGCTACGGTTAATGCTATATTCAAAGCCAACAACCCCGGCTTAACTTTAAGTATCCAGCCAGATAAAAGAACCAACCGGGTGATCATATCTGGAAGCAGAGACGTAAGGAAACAAATTAAACAAATAATTGCCTCTTTGGATATTCCGCTGAGTGGCGATGCAAATATCAAGGTTATTTATCTACGCTATGCTGAGGCACAAAACTTAGCAAATATCCTAAATAGATTGACTAGTTCTGAAGCATTTGATGCCTTGGCAGATAACCAAGCAGAAGCTGCTAAGCCAAATCAAAATCAAGCAAAGAAAGAGAAACAAACTGCTCCGAAACAAGCTGCCAGTACTAATGAAGTTAAAAGCGGCATACAAGCAGATGTTGGTCTCAATGCTTTAATAATTAGCGGAGGCAGTAATTTTATAGCTGCAGTTGAATCTATAATCAGGCAACTTGATGTTAAAAAGGCCCAAATAATAATAGAAGTTATCATAGCTGAATTAACTGATACTTTTACTCGTGAGTTGGGTGTTGATTGGGTTTACAACAAAGGTGGAGTTGCCTTTGGCACTGATTTGAGTGGCAGTGGTCGTTTGGCTGGGTTGGCTAATACAGCGACTAAGGTAGCTGCTGGGGTGGGGATTGCCCAAGGTGGCTTTTTTGGAGCTGCTTATAGCGGAACAATTAATGATGGCTGGGGTGCTTTGTATAAACTACTTAGCACTGACTCTCGTTCCAACATAGTTGCAACTCCTTACATAGTAACTTTAGATAACGAGGAGGCATCTTTTAGTGTTGGTGAGAATCGTCCATTCGTTACTGGAACAGTGACTAGTGGAGAGACAACAACCCGTAATGTAGAAAGACGGAATATCGGCATCAACTTGGTGGTTACTCCTCAGGTAACAGCCGGCGATACAGTTAAGTTGGCAATCAATCAGGAAATTTCTAATGCTATCAGCAATAGTGCTAGCGAGAATGATAATTTGGGGATAACTACAACAGAAAGAAAAATATCCACTAATGTCCAAGTGCGTGATGGCGGACTTATAATTCTAGGTGGCTTGGTGCAAGATGCTCAATCAGAATCGGCTAATAAAGTTCCTGGACTGGGCGATATTCCTTTCTTGGGCTACTTATTCCGTAGTCAGAGAAGTTTGTTAGGCAAAAGCAATATTATGATTTTCATGCGTCCACGGGTCTTACATGATGACGCTACAATAGCCAGCGTCAGTTATGGTAAATATAATTCTCTGCGCCAAACTCAGTTGGCTCTGCCTCAATATAATTCTTTATTGTCAAAATCACAGTTCCCCCAGTTACAGGATTTACGTGATATTGACTTATTCACCGACTTTGGCAAGCCCCCAGCGATTGATAGTATCTTAAAGAATCAAGAGTAATATGGAATATTCCATTCCATATAATTACGCCAAAAAGAACGGGGTCTTTCTTGAGACCAATTCAAAAAACAAGACCATCATATATCGTAAGGATGTATCTATTAACGTAATTCAAGAAACGCAAAGATACTTGGGCTATGATCTTCCAAATAAAACTCTACAGAAAGATGAATTTAATAATCTGCTACAAAAAAACTATACGGAAACAGATAGATCAGAGAAGTCCCAGATT
>JAAOII010000208.1 GCA_015163845.1 Candidatus Portiera sp. | reverse complement strand
GTCCAAGAAGATGAAAGAGAAAGATCAGGCAGTGGTGGCAAACGAGCCCTACTGAACTTGGGACATACTTTTGCTCATGCACTAGAAGGAATGGCTCAGTATAAATCTCTCAAGCATGGGCAAGCAGTGTCCTTAGGCATAATCATAGCTAGCCGTATTTCTAAACAACTCGGGCATATTAACAATGATGATAGCACTCGTATCCAAAGATTATTAGCCAAAGCAGGGCTACCCACATCGCCAGCCCAATATTTTGCTGACGAGGATGCCATTGATGCAGCCATCTCCTTCATTATGCGTGACAAGAAAAAGCACGATTCTCGCGTGCCACTGATTTTACTTAAACAAATAGGACAGGCATATATAAGTGCCCCCCACACTAAAGAAGAAATAAAGGATATGCTCCTCCATGCTCTTGCCGAATAATATTAAATCAAGCAACATTGAACAGAATAATATTAAATCAAATAATAGCGAGAATATTTTAGCCAAGCAATTTCGCCTAGGGAAATATTCTTTAAACCTAAACCGTCCTCATATTATGGGCGTGCTCAATCTCACCAAGGACTCTTTCTATGATGGCGGCCGTCTCTACAAGGGGGATTACCTAGACAAAACAGCAGCCCTTGCCCATGCAGAACAAATGGCAGAAGAGGGAGCAGCTATTATTGACCTAGGGGCGGAGTCCACTCGCCCAGGGTCTGAACCAGTTGATTCTACAGAGGAACAAGACAGGGTCTTGGAGATATTAGAGACCCTCAATAGCAAATTACAAATCCCCATTTCTATTGATACCAGCAACCCAGATCTCATCCGCTCAGCTGCACAGAATGGTGCCTCGTTGATAAACGATGTTCGGGCTTTGACTCGTGAAGGAGCTTTGGAGGCAGCCAGTAATAGTAAATTACCAGTATGCTTGATGCACATTCAAGGGGAACCTCGCACTATGCAAGAGAGACCACATTATGAAGACGTGGTGCGAGAAGTCAAAGAATATTTACAGACCCGTCGCCAAGTTGCCATAGATGCTGGAATCCCAGCAGACAAGATTATCCTTGATCCTGGTTTCGGTTTTGGCAAGTCGTTTGAACACAACCACCTCTTGCTAAAAAACCTGCATCAGTTCACTAGTATGGACTCACCATTGTTAGTGGGACTATCGCGCAAATCATTCTTTGGCGAAATAACTGGCAGAGAAGCAAATGGGCGTTTAGCGGCGACTATTGCATCAACGGCAATTGCAGTTTTGGCCGGGACTTGGCTCATTCGTGTCCATGATGTAAAGGGCAACTTGGATGCCCTCAAACTAGCTCATTGCATAAATAGTTAAAATGTCCTATAATTAACCCATAACTATAATTAGTTATAATTTATATATATACTTAAAGAGATACAATATGAAAAAATATTTAATATTATTGCTACTTGGTGTATTTTTCACCCAAACCGCTTACGCTAATTGCGACTCAGGCGAACTGGTGATTAAATTTAGCCATGTAACAAACACTGACAGACACCCTAAAGGTATCGCAGCTACATTATTTGCCGAAAGGGTGAATAAAGAAATGAACGGTAAGGCCTGTATGGAAGTTTATCCCAATTCAGTTCTTTACAATGACGATAAGGTTTTGGAAGCAATGTTGAATGGAGATGTCCATTTTGCTGCCCCTTCTTTATCTAAGTTTGAAAAGTTCACCAAAAAGTTCCGCATTTTTGACCTACCTTTTTTGTTCAAAGATGTCGCAGCAGTTGATGCTTTCCAAGCATCAAAAAATGGTCAAAGACTTAAAAACTCTATGAAACGTCGTGGTCTATTAGGACTGACTTTCTGGCACAATGGAATGAAACAAATGTCGGCTAACCGCCCTCTAATTTCTCCCAAAGATGCAGCTGGATTAAAGTTTCGTGTCCAAGCATCAGATGTGCTAGTAGCACAATTTGAAGCACTCAAGGCAAGTCCGCAGAAAATGGCATTTAGCGAAGTATATGGTGCTTTGCAGACCGGTGTAGTAGATGGACAGGAGAATACCTGGTCAAACATCTATGGCAGGAAGTTCTTTGAGGTGCAAAAGGGCGTAACCGAAACTAATCATGGTATTCTAGATTATTTGGTGGTTACTTCAAACAAGTGGTGGAAATCATTGGATAAAGATATAGCTGCCCAACTTAGTCAAATCCTTACAGAAGTTACCGAATTGCGTAACTCTGAAGCGACTAAGATAAACCAAGAAAATCGCCAAAGGATAATAAAAGCTGGAGGCAAGATCAATACTCTGTCCGCGTCACAAAGACAGGAATGGGTTACTGCTATGAAGCCCGTGTGGAAGAAGTTTGAGAAGGACATTGGTGCCCAATTGCTTCGTTCAGCACAATCTTACAGCAATTAAGAAAACAACTTCTTTAATAGACAAATTAGAAGAAACGCTCATGGCGTTTCTTCTGTTTGTCATGACTGCATTAACTTTTGCTAATGTAATAGCACGTTATGTGTTTAACTCCAACATACTATGGGCGTTGGAAGCAACGGTCTTTCTATTCGCCTGGCTAGTATTGTTTGGTGCTTGCTATGGTTTCAAGAAAAACATCCATATTGGGGTGGACATTCTATTGCAATATCTATCGCCTCAGTGGCGATATATCATGGCGATATTCGCGGCGACGGTTTGCTTGATATTTGCCGCCATATTTGCCTTCGGCTCTTGGAGCTACTGGTATCCTTTTGTGACGGAGAGAGCATGGTTGGAAGTCAATGATATTCCCATGCCAGACATTTTAAGATTTTTAGAGCCCTTACTTAATGAAGACGAGGTCTACGAGAAGATGCCACGCTTCATCCCCTATGCGGCATTACCTCTATCTATGACATTACTGTTTTATCGATCGCTTCATGCTATGTGGGAGATAATCAATAAAAAACGCCAAGGTCTGATTGCTTCGTATGAGGCAGAGTCAGCGATAAAAGAATTTGGCACTAAATAATTAGATACTTAGATACTTAGATACTTAGATAATTAGATACTTAGATACTTAGATACTTGGCGATACTTATAAATACTTAGAAATACTTCACTATCATGGAAATGTTATTATTATTTGGGCTAATCATTCTGTTGATGTTGACAGGTGTGCCAGTAGCCATATGCCTTGGGCTATCCAGCACTTTATTTTTACTAGCTTATTCGGATTCTTCACTGGCGAGCGTAATGCAGACCCTATTCAGTGCTTTTGACAGCCACTATACCTTGCTCGCAATTCCTTTCTTTATTTTGGCATCAAGTTTTATGAGCACAGGGGGAGTGGCACGCAGAATAATTCGCTTCGCCATTGCCTGTGTCGGTTCTTTTCACGGCGGTATGGCAATCGCCAGTGTTCTTGCCTGTATGATGTTTGCTGCTTTATCTGGCTCGTCGCCAGCCACTGTGGTTGCCATTGGTTCTGTTGTCATTGCTGGCATGCGTCAAGTTGGCTACTCCAAGGACTTTGCGGTTGGAGTAATATGTAATGCTGGCACCTTGGGAATTTTGATTCCGCCATCTTTGGTGATGGTTGTTTATGCGGCGGCGACTGATGTATCTGTGGGGAGAATGTTTTTAGCTGGGGTGATACCAGGGCTCATTGCTGGGTTGATGTTAATGATAGCCATTTACATAGCAGCTCGGGTTAAGAAAATGCCACGCTTACCGTTTAAGGGGTTCAGAGAAATTCTTTCATCTGGCAAGGATGCTTTTGCTGGCTTACTTCTCATAATTATCATATTGGGTGGTATATATGGCGGTATATTCACTCCAACTGAAGCCGCTTCAGTGGCAGCGGTCTATGCTTTCCTCATAGCTAATTTTGTATATCGTGACATGGGGCCTTTTAAGAGAGTGGGTGATGAGGATGAAGACGCAACAGCCAACAATGCAGTTCAAACATTTAAAATATCTGGACTCCATATTCTATTACTAAAAGTCCTATCGGCTTTTTGGCATGAGGATACCCGCAAAACTCTAGCCGAGGCCAGCAAGCTTAGCTTCATGCTAATGTTCATTATAGCCAATGCCCTGATCCTTAAACATGTCCTGACTGAAGAACAGATTCCTCAAGGCATAGCAGAGTCAATGTTGCAATGGGGGCTTACTCCAATAATGTTTTTACTCCTAGTGAATGTGATATTACTCCTAGGTGGACAGTTTATGGAACCATCTGGTTTGTTGATTATTGTGGCGCCCTTGGTATTTCCCATTGCTATTGAGTTGGGAATAGATCCGATTCATTTAGGTATTATCATGGTTGTCAATATGGAAATTGGTATGATTACGCCACCCGTAGGGTTAAATTTATTCGTTGCTTCGGGGATTAGCCAGATGCCAATATTATCGGTTGTGCGTGCATCCTTGCCTTGGTTGATGGTCCTAGTGGTGTTTCTCATACTGGTAACTTACGTGCCGTTTATCTCCACTGCTTTACCCAATTACTTTATGGGCCCTGAGCTAATCCTCAATTAGCATAAACATATATAAGTAACAGGTGCCTTAAAGCATTCTGGAAATATTCTGCTAGCGGCACCCAGACGACAGCATAAATATCCTTGCCATAGAACATCCATAGAACGTCCATAGAACATCCATAGAATATGGAGTCGGTATAAGTATGCAAGTGCATAGATTATGCTATGCCTATTATCTTATTTGCTACCTTTATCATAAAAACATCCTTAAATCATAATAATTGATAAAAAGTTGTTTTTGCATTAAAAGATGTAATATCCACATTGAAAGTTCTATAATGAATATTAGATTATTGATATTTCTTTAATCGTTCAGCTCTAGACGGATGATTAATGGTATTTCTTTAATCGTTCAGCTCTATACGGATGATTAATGCTTTTGTGTTATTCAACTGGGTTAGGGTGGTTTTATCATGATAAGTAATTTTTATAATTATTGCCTTGCCTTGAAGGTTTTATTATGGGCAATGGAATAATTATATTTTTACTTCAACTTAAAAGGAGAAAATCATGAATGCAAAAGTTAATGACGCAGGACTATCCCGTACACTGATTACAGTCAGCGGTATTGTTCTGTTACTTTTTGTTGCGTGGGCAATTGTCTCACCAACAAACTTCACAGAAATTGCTAAAAGCACTTCTGGTTCAATAGTTTCCAACTTCCGTTGGTACTATATCGGCATTGTTTCTATTTTTCTATATGCGTGTCTAGGTCTGATTGTCAGTCCTTGGGGCAAAATTCGTATAGGTAAAGACACTGACCGACCCGAGTTTACCATGCTATCCTGGGTATCCATGCTGTTTGCAGCGGGTATGGGAATAGGATTGGTATTCTGGAGTATCGCTGAGCCCATGTGGCATTTCAGCGGTAACCCATATATTGGCGAAGGCGAGGCATTGACCGCCGCTGCAGCTGATTCTGCGATGCTACTCACATTGTTTCACTGGGGCTTTCATCCCTGGGCTATTTATGGAATTGTTGGTTTAGCCATGGGCTATTTCACACACCGTAAAGGGCTACCATTAAATATAAGTTCAACTCTCCAACCTATATTAGGTGACAAAGGAGTTAATGGTATGTGGGGCGGTTTAGCCAATG
>JAAOII010000207.1 GCA_015163845.1 Candidatus Portiera sp. | reverse complement strand
ATTGAGTAGGGGCGAACATTAGCTGTAATATCAATTTTTGCTCTGGCGACATCTGCATTTGCCTTAAGTTGTTTGTCGTGGATTTTGACGTGGATTTTGTTTGATAACTTGATCCCGGGGGATTATATTGTGGAGATCTTGGCTGATACCTATTATTGGTGCCAGTGGCAGGATTAGCTGAATAATTGCCTGTGACTGATTTTTGTTGCTGGTCTTCTTTAGGTTGTTTGGAGGTTATGGAAATTTTGATGCCACCTAATATCTCTTCCAGCTTTTTTACTAATAACTTAGATCTCAAGCTATCAGGTTGCATTTGATCTACAAGTGCCGTGAAGTCAGTAATTGCCAAACGTTGTGCTTGTGGGTCCATTGAACCAGTAAAGGGTTGTAACAAATAATCTTCCAAATAAACTTCTTTGGTTTGTCGCCAAGCGTCTTCTCGGTTTGATGCATTGTTCATTAAGTCATAGGGATCCTGTCCTCTAGGCATGAACTTGAGTGCCAATTCTTTATCATCAGCTAATACAGGCAAGCATTCGCGGATAGCTCGTGCAGATGCTTTGCGGCCTGCTCCATCTCCATCAAATGCCAATATTAGTTTGTCACTCCTCCCCCATAGAATCTTGGCATGTTGAGTTGAGAAGGCCGTCCCTAAACTGGCAACTGCTCTATCTACCCCCGCCAATGCCAATACATCCATGTAGCCCTCCACCACCACCAAGTGCTTGCTTACCTTGCTTTGCAATGCTTGTGGCAAGCCAAAGACATTGAATTGTTTATGAAATATGGGACTCTCAGATGAATTGATATATTTTGCCTCTTGATTATTGCTATTGATTATGCGCCCACCAAAACCAATGGGGCGACGACGCATATCCAAAATTGGAAAGATCACTCGCTCACGAAAAACATCATATACATTACCTTTCTCATTCTTTTTTATCAACCCAAGACGCAATGCATTAGCCCTTTTGCTGTCAGGACCATCATCTTCACCAAACTGATTCAATAAATTATTATAACCAGGAGGTGCATAGCCCAAGCGGTATTCCTTAATCAATTCCTCTGTTATTCCTCTTCCATTAAAATACTTCATAGCATCTTCATGCTTGAATAGTTGCTCATGATAAAAGTTGGCAGCCGCCTGCACTAATTGATAATCCTCATCCTTTAGCTGGCTTTTAGCGGATGATGGACCTACTCGGTACTCAACTTGCATGCCCTGTAGTTGTGCCAATCTATGAATTGCCTCGTAGAAATCCACCCCCTCTTGTTCTGTGACGAACTTGATAGCGTCTCCGCTGGCACCACACCCGAAACAATGATAAAAATTTTGCGAAGCATTAACACTGAAAGATGGTGTCTTCTCGTCATGGAATGGACATAATCCCACATAGCGACCAGACCCTGACTGCTTAAGGTTGACTGTATTACCGACTACTCCTACTATGTCAGTTACATCTTTGAGGCGGTTAATAAAATCGTCAGCTAAGGGTTTTCTAGGGGGTTCTCCAGGGGGGGCTCTAGTGGGCTCCATTAGTTATGCAAAATTAACTTGTGCCGCTGGCATGAACTCATCCAACTCTTCTATGAAAAGATTGGATGGAAGCACTTTACTTTTGGGCATAATATGCACATCAAACTCAGAATTGCTTTGACGGTCTGTAATATGTATCTTGACTGGCAAGCCCTTAGTATCCTGATAATTCATTGCAACTATTTCTAATTTCTCTAAAGTGTTATCATCTAAAGATTGAGCATCACTAGATATTCTTATTTCTTTGCAATGATTAGCACGCAACTCTCCCATATCATAAACCTTCGCCGCCATAAAGGATTGTCTGCCGCGACTAGTGCCATCAAAGCTAGTTAACTTGCCTTGGACAGCGATGATATTATCATTCTTGAGTTTCCAATCCTGTCCTTGTAAATTCTCTTCAAAACATCTTACTTGAACTTCACCACTGTCATCTATCAAACGCCAGTGATAGATCTTCTTGCCATTATTGTTAAAGTTAGCTCCGATACCATAGATCCTACCACATATAGTCATATCTTGTCGCAACTTTAGTTCGTCGATATTAGTTGAAATGTATTTGCGTAATTCCTCTTTATGCAGATCAAAGGTATTGTGCCGTAGGTAGAAACCTAATGATTGATACTCTGCATTAGCAATGCGCAATTTACTCCATTCTATTTTTTGATTATGTCGTGGAGTTATTAATTTATTGAACTTTTCGCCAAACATATCACCCAAACCCTCAGTTCTTTCTTCAAATTTTTTCTTGCTTACCTGCACTCCCTGTTCAATACTATTGTATAGTGATGAGTAGCTTGTTTCAATGCCACGAAAACAGCCAGCTTTTATTAAGGCCTTCAATGTATTATGATTAAGCATTTTCGGCGGGATCCTCCCGCAGAAATCAAGAAAGTCATTATAAGGTCTCTTTTGTCTTTCAGCAACTATTACTTGAGCAACTCCCAGCCCTACTCCTTTGATCGCAGCCAAACTATAATCAATGAAATATTTATCTTGCTTTTTGTTCTCGCCCTTATCGTCGACTTTGCCATCGACTTTATTATTGCCCTTATCATCGGCTTTGCCATCGACTTTACTTAGCTGAAAGCGGCATCCTCCTCTATTAATATCTGGGCAACGAATTTCAATGCTAAGTTTGCGGCATTCTTCAGCTAACTTGGCTAGCTTATCAGTATTATTAACTTCACTGGACATATTAGAAGCGAGAAAGTGATTCTTATAATGCATCTTCAAGTAGGCAGTCCAATAAGCTAATACACCATAGCCGACTGAGTGGGCCCGATTGAAGCCATAGCCGGCGAAGGTCTCAATGGTTTTAAAGAATTTTTCTGATTGATTCTTCTCATAGCCCTTGTTCATGGCTCCTGCAACAAATGCCTCACGTTGCTGCTCCATTACATCTTTTTTCTTTTTGCCCATTGCGTGTCTTAATATATCTGCTTGAGCTAAACTAAAGTCGGCTAAACGTTGTGCCATTTGCATTACTTGTTCTTGGTAGACAGCTATCCCATAAGTAGGGCGGAGTATGTCTTCTAGAATATCGTCTGGGTAAGTTATCTGTCCTCCTTCTTCTAAGGTTTTCTTATTACTGATGAATTCGTCTATCAGCTGCATGGGACCAGGACGATAAAGAGCAATTAGAGCAACTATATCTTCAAATAACTTGGGCTCCATCCTGCGGGCAACATCACGCATACCTGATGACTCGAGTTGGAATACTGCATAGGTGTTGCCTTGGCAAATACTCTGCATTGTCTTCTCATCATTATAAGGCACCAAGTTCATATCTAGGTCTTGTCCATCTACCTCTTTTATTAGTCGTAAGGTCTCTTGAATTATCGTGAGATTTCTCAAGCCCAAAACATCAAACTTCACCAAACCAACCACTTCCAAGTCATCTTTATCATATTGACAAATCATCTTGCCATCATCATCTTGGAATATTGGGCAATAATCTTTCACCGCACCTGGAGCAATCACCACTCCTGCAGCATGCAAGCCGGTCTGCCTAACTTGTCCCTCTAGTTTCAAGGCAAGCTCAACTACTTGGCGTGCCTCTTCATCACTCTCGGTAAATTCTTTCAAGGCGTCTTTCATCTGGGCTGCATCAGCTCCATCTGGAATCATACGGGATATTTTCTCCCCCAAACCATAGGGTTTACCTAGAACCCGACACACATCCCTTGCCACACTTTTTGCTCCCATAGTACCAAAAGATACAATTTGGACTGCATTTTCTCTGCCGTAAGCTGTCTGTAAATAATCAATTACCTCCCCTCGTCTATCCTGACAAACGTCTATGTCAAAGTCAGGCATGGAATTTCTTTCATGATTGAGGAATCTTTCAAATAGTAAATTATGTTTGATGGGGTCAAGTGCGGTTATGCCAGTAGCACATGCAACCAATGAACCTCCACCAGACCCCCTGCCAGGACCAACAGGAATGTCGTTGTTTTTTGCCCAATTTACAAAATCACATACTATGAGAAAGTAATCATTGTAATTCATATCATCTATTACCTTCAGCTCTAGATCTAAACGCTTCTTGTATTCACCATCTTCTAAGGTGCTCCATGCATCACCATGCAATGTCACCATCCCTTCATGTGCCAAGTCCCCGAGCATTTCTTTTTTGCTCTTGCCTTTAGAGAATGGATAATTCGGTAGGTTTTGTTGTGGTTCTATGATGAAGTTGCATCTCTGTGCTGCATAATAAGTATTTTCTATTGCCTCGGGGATGTCGGCAAATAACTTCTCCATTTCCTGCGGGCTTTTCATAAATTGCTGAGGTAAATATGGATGGGGCTTGCGTTCACGT
>JAAOII010000019.1 GCA_015163845.1 Candidatus Portiera sp. | reverse complement strand
TGCCTTGGTAATGCATCCAGGACCAGTCAACCGTGGAGTGGAAATAAGTTCGGAGGTGGTAGATGGCCCCAGATCTTTGATACTCAAGCAAATTGAGTATGGGGTCTATGTGCGTATGGCTATTTTCTTGTCGCTACTTGACAGTGAATCTATGAAACGAGTATGGGGTTAATTGCTGGGAATGCTGTATAATAAATATAAGGGCGGTTATTGTAAATTCATTTTTAATTTAATTAAGTAATAATAGGTAAATATTTTATGGCTTTAATCACACTAAGACAACTCCTAGATCATGCAGCAGAAAATAGTTATGGTCTTCCAGCATTCAATGTAAATAATATGGAACAAATGCGTGCCATAATGGAGGGTGCTTCTGAGGCATCTGCTCCCGTCATAGTGCAGGCATCTTCTGGTGCCCGCAAGTATGCAGGATCCGCATTCTTAAGGCATCTAATTTTAGCCGCTGCTGAAGAGTTCCCCCACATACCTCTGTGTATGCATCAAGACCATGGTGCCTCGCCAGACATTTGCCAAAGATCAATTCAACTTGGCTTTACTTCAGTGATGATGGATGGTTCTTTGCTTGATGATATGAAGACCCCAGCTGATTTCGAATATAATGTCACGGTCACTAAAAAGGTTGTGGATATGGCACATGCTGGAGGTGTTTCTGTGGAGGGTGAATTGGGTTGTCTCGGTTCGCTTGAGACAGGTGAAGCCGACAAAGAAGACGGCCATGGAGCTGAAGGCAAACTAACTCGTGAGCAGATGCTTACAGACCCACAAGAGGCGGCAGAGTTTGTCAAGAGAACTGGTGTGGATGCCTTGGCTATTGCCATTGGCACAAGCCATGGCGCCTACAAGTTTACCAAACCACCAACTGGTGAGGTCTTGTCTATCCAACGGATAAAAGAAATTCATTCACGTCTGCCAAATACTCATCTAGTAATGCATGGTTCTTCCAGCGTGCCACAGGAGTGGTTGAAGATTATCAATGATAATGGTGGTGAGATTCGTGAAACCTATGGTGTGCCAGTGAAAGAGATTCAAGAAGGAATTAAAAATGGTGTGCGTAAGGTCAACATTGATACTGATTTACGTTTGTCTGTAACTGGAACTTTAAGACGTTATCTCAATGAGAACAAAGCTGAGTTTGACCCACGCAAATATTTCATTGAGACAATTGACGCACAAAAAGCAATAGTTAAAGAACGTTTAGAGCAATTTGGTGCTGCCGGAATGGCTGATAAGATCAAACCTCTCAACTTGGAGAAGATGGCACGCAAGTATCAGCAGGGCAGTTGAGTGCAGAGTTTAATATCTAACATACAAATAATTTAGAAACAAAAAATAATTATATGAGTTATAAAGTTTTCACTTCAGAGTCGGTATCCGAAGGGCATCCCGATAAAATGGCAGATCAAATATCCGATGCAATATTGGATGCACTATTAGATCAAGATAAAAACTCCCGAGTTGGTTGCGAAGTGTTAGTTAAGACCGGTTTAGTAGTGGTCTCTGGGGAGGTGAAGAGCAAGGCCTATGTTGATGTGGAAGGCATAGCCAGAGATGTGATTAAACGCATCGGCTATACTAACCCAGAATATGGCATGGATTACCGAACATGTGGTGTTATCAATGCCATAGGTCATCAATCGCCTGATATATCTCAAGGAGTGGATAGAGCTAACAAAAAGATAGGTGCTGGTGACCAAGGTATGATGTTTGGTTATGCTACAGATGAGACAGATGTGATGATGCCAGTGGCGATTACCTATGCTCATCGTTTAGTCAAACGTCAGGCAACTCTGCGTAAAACGGGGAAGATTAAATGGTTGCGTCCTGATGCCAAAGCCCAATTAAGTTTTGAGTTTGATGCTAAAGGTATTCCACAGAAGATAAACACTGTAGTCCTGTCAACCCAGCATGACCCAGAAGTTAAATCTAAGGAAATCCAAGAAGCAGTGCGTGAAGAGATTATCAAGCAGGTATTGCCAGAGAAATGGCTGAGCAATAAAACCAAGATACACATTAATCCTACTGGGAAGTTTGTCATAGGCGGTCCGCAAGGCGATTGTGGTTTGACTGGTCGCAAAATAATAGTTGATACCTATGGTGGATCAGCCCCTCATGGTGGAGGTGCTTTTTCTGGTAAGGATCCAAGCAAAGTGGATCGCTCAGCATCCTATGCAGCCCGCTATGTTGCCAAGAACTTGGTGGCAGCTGGGCTAGCTAAAAAATGTGAATTACAAGTATCCTATGCCATTGGAGTTGCTGAACCAACTTCTGTCAGCGTCCGAACTTTCGGCACTGGCAAACTTGAAGAAGATAAGTTGGAAAAGATTATCCATTCTAATTTTGATTTGACCCCACAGGGCATAATCAAGATGTTGAAGTTGGACCGACCCATCTATTCGCCCACTGCTGCCTATGGGCATTTTGGACGTAAAGAGAAGAGTTTTACTTGGGAGAAAACTGATAAAAAGGATGCTCTGAAGCGAGCAGCGGGCCTATAACTTTTAGGGACTTGCCAAGATGTTATCTGTTTTTTTGCTAGTATTTGCTTTCTCCTTAGTCACTTGTTTATTGCTTTCTATAAGTGTCCTCAGAGGTGGTAAGCCACTTCAAGGGTCCTGCGGTGGCATAAATGCAGTGACTGGCGAATCACAAGAATGCACTGTCTGCGGTAGAAGCGAGCCCTGCGACAAAGAATCTGTTTCATAATTCATTCAATCTGGCAGGGATTAGACAAAATTCCGCTTTAATAGGACAGATAAACTAAAATATTTCTATGGAGAGTTTTAATCCCCAAGAATCCACCGCCAATGCTCCGATAAAAATTCACGAGAGTGCGGTACTTAAAACCAAGGCCTTAATGGCAATGGAGAAAAATAACTCTCTGCTACTTCGCTTATTCATAACTGGTGGCGGGTGTTCAGGGTTTCAGTATGCTTTTGCTTTTGAAGAGAAGGTGGAAGAGGATGACCTCATCATCCGCAAGGATGGAATGGCACTAGTGATTGACTCTTTGAGTGTGCAATATCTAAACGGGGCGGAGGTTTCTTATAACGAGGGACTTGACGGGGCAATGTTCATAGTCAAAAACCCCAATGCTAAGACCACCTGTGGTTGCGGCTCATCTTTCTCCATCTAGCCAACCAGGCAAATTGATTCCGCTGAGCATTTATATTCACACTCCTTGGTGTGAGAAAAAATGCCCCTATTGTGATTTCAACTCCCATGCCCTCACTGACATTAAGGGGGACATTAAGGGGGACATTAAGGGGGATTTATTGAATGGAGCACTTCCCCTTGCCTTAGAGAAAGAATATCTAAGGTCACTGAAGAAAGACCTAGTCACCACTCTCCAGAATTATCCGCATCTAGAAAAGAGGGAACTTGTCAGTATTTTCATTGGTGGCGGGACACCGAGTTTGCTCAGCCCGAGTTTCTACGCTGATTTATTGGATAGCATGAGTTCCGCATTTACTATAAATACTGCTGTAAATACTGCTGTAGATGATGATCTAGGTGATGATCTATCCAATATAGCTAAGGCAACAGAAATTACTCTTGAAGCCAACCCAGGCAGTGCAGAGTATAAAAAATTCGCTGCTTATCGCCAGTTGGGCATCAACCGTATCTCTTTGGGAGTGCAGTCGTTTAATGATGATAAACTTGCACTGCTGGGCAGAGTGCATAAAGCCGAGGATGCCATCAATGCCTATTATGCTGCTGTGGCTGCTGGCTTCAGCAGAATTAATCTTGATATTATGTTCGGCTTACCCAATCAGTCCTCTGCTGAAGCACTCAAGGATGTCAGCATGGCAAGCGGCGAGACAAGCAGTTTGATAAACAATTTGATAAGCAATGGGGGAAATACTATAGAGGTTGAACATATTTCACGTTATCAACTAACTTTGGAACCCAACACTTTGTTTGCTACCAAACCACCAGAGGGCTTACCAGATGAAGCTACTTTATTAGCTATGGAAGAAGAGGGTGCGGATATTTTACGCCAGCAGGGCTTCACCCGCTATGAAGTATCTGCCTGGTCAAAGCAAGCAGGGAATAAGGGGAGTCCAGGGGATGAGCTTGAGGCTACTCGTGCTAAACATAATCTCAACTATTGGAGGTTTGGCGACTATGTCGGTCTGGGAGCTGGCGCCCACAGCAAAATAACTACCACAGAAAAATTATCAGGCGGATCTGATGCTTATAAGGTTTATCGTGAGAGGCGACAACGTAGCCCAGACAAATATATGCAGAGCAGTGAATTAATTGGGGGGAGGAGACCTATAAGCCGCGATGAACTGGTCTATGAGTTTATGCTAAATGCTTTGCGTCTGGTAGATGGCTTTCCTCTGACTTTGTTTAGTGAGATGACTGGTTTGCCAAGCGAAATCCTCCAGCCCAAGATTGAGCAAGGCAAGGAACTGGGATTATTAGAGACCCAAGAAGAAATCAAAGAAGAAATCAAAGAAGAAATCAAAGAAGAAATCAAAGGAGAAATCAAAGAAGAAATCAAAGGAGAAATCAAAGGAGAAAAAGGAGAAGTCCTCAAGCCCAGCAAGCGTGGCCTGCAACTACTCAACGACACAATTTTGCTCTTCAGCCCACCTGAGCAATTCTAAGATTATTTGCTAAGATTTTTCCCGAGAGATAATCTATTCAGGGGATAATTTCTTTATTACCTTTTGGGTATCTAGCTTGCTTAAGTCCACATTATCTGAGCTATGCCAAATGCGGAAACTCATTGCTGCTTGTTCCACCAGCATACCTAAACCGTCTACTGCTTCTTTTGCTTGATGAGTCCTATTTGCTCTTGCCCATTTGGTGAAACTGGTGCTTCTATCCTTGCTATAGACCAAGTCATAACACAGGAGATCTTTATGCAGCAGAGATGACGTTAGCAAGAAACTGGGATTTTCATCCTGATATTTGTTTTCTGCAGTGTTTTCTCCTAGACCAAAAGCAGAACCATTGATAATAATATCAAAATGATATTTTTCTGCTCGCTTCTCAGCTGTTAGTATTTGTGAGCTGCTAATGTCATTTAGGTCTAAGCTATTGATCTGTTGTGCAGAAATACTTAGGTCGCCTTCACTTGCCCTTTGACGAAAGTAACTGACTAGGGATTCAGCCCGCTCTTGGGTGCGGTTGGTTATGATTAGTTCGGCTCTTTTTATATCTCCTGTATCTCCTGTATCTCCTATATCTCCTGTATCTCCTTTATCTCCTTTATCTCCCTGATTTCCCCCAGTTATTGCTCTGGCTAAAGCCGGGATAATACCGCGAATGGCACCACCAGCCCCAACTAATAGAATCTTTTTATTCTTTAGGTCCCAGCCCAAATTACTAGTCATATCTTTTACCAGCCCAATTCCGTCAGTATTATAGATATTTAAGTGTGGTGCTCTGGTGGTATCTCCTTGAGAGTTATCCCCTTGAGAATCATCCCCTTGAGAGCTATCTAGATATAAAGTATTGCCACCCTGACTAACTAAAGCATCGTTACGAGCATTAAGGTAACTATCATTGGCAATCCCTGGATGATTTTTCATAATGTAATCTTGTTGAGCTAACTTATATGCCTGCTGCTTAAAAGGAATGGTTACATTAGCGCCGTCACCTATGCCATCCCCCTTGCTAAAGAACCTATAAACTTCTTCCTTGAACTTATCTAATTCTGGCTTAAGCTTGATATATTCAACTTCTAAACCACATTGCTCGGCAAATTGCTTATGTATTTCAGGCGACAAACTATGTTCCACTGGATTGCCGAAAATAGCGAGCTTTTTTGTATTGCTTGTGGTCATTGCCTTTTTTATCATTTTAGATAGTTTTATTTAATCTATGCGGGGGATTTAGGTTCCGCCAACGTATAATAGGTATATAGGGCTTTTGGACAAGTTTATTACTTAGAGATAATATACTTAGATATAAATTGAGATAAATTAATAGGTGCATAAATAGGTCTTGGTAAGTTCATTATTTTAATATTTTATTATAGAAAACATTTTTATGAACATAAAAAACATAACTAAAACTTTTAAGGGCAAGATGGCCCAGATATTTAGCAAGAACAGCTCCTTCAGGAAGAATAAGGCGGCTATATTTGCTGTTAGTAGCGTTACTATGGCGACAGTTATTGTCGGAGTAACTTTATCTTTTGCCCATCAACCCGCATATTCTTTATCTTTTGGCCATCATGAGAGTTCCCAGTTTGATGATGATCATGATCATGATGATCATGATGATCATGGGCAGCGTGGATACAGAGGTGGCAGGGGATATTGTAGGTAAAAACTAGTCCCTGATATCAATGTGTTTATTGCTTGTATTGCTTGTTGCCATTGCCTTTTTTATCATTTTAGATAGTTTGATTTAATCTATGCGGGGGATTTGGCTTCTGCCAACGTATATATAGTATATAGAACTTATGGACATGTTTATTACTTAGATATAAATTAATAGGTGCATAAATAGGTTTAATAAGTTCTTTATTTTATTATTCTAATATAGGAAATATTTTTATGAACATAAAAAACATAACTAAAACTTTTAAGGGCAAGATGGCCCAGATATTTAGCAAGAACAGCTCCTTCAGGAAGAATAAGG
>JAAOII010000018.1 GCA_015163845.1 Candidatus Portiera sp. | reverse complement strand
CTGATATTTTACAGAGTAAATGTAAGTTGGAGAGTGTTAGCACCCCCGAGGAGGCCGACCTATTAGTTATTAATACTTGCTCCATTCGCGAGAAGTCACAAGAAAAGTTATTCTCCGAGTTGGGGCGTTGGAAAGCTATTAAAAATTCTAAAGATAAAGCACTTATAGCTGTTGGGGGTTGCGTGGCAGCCCAAGAAGGGCAGAAGCTAGTGGAGCGAGCTCCCTATGTTGATATTGTATTCGGTCCGCAGACCTTGCATCGTTTGCCGCAGATGTTAGAAGAAAAGTTTGCCCAGAGGGGAAAGCAACAATCGGTAGTAGATGTATCTTTTCCTGAGATAGAAAAATTTGATAATCTAGCACCACCCAAGGCACGTGGGGTTTCTGCATTCGTTTCAATCATGGAGGGCTGTAGTAAATATTGTTCATTCTGTGTGGTGCCTTATACTCGTGGTGAAGAGGTCAGCCGTCCAGTGAGTCAAATTCGCGAAGAGATTATGCGTCTCACAGATCAAGGAGTAAAAGAAATATACTTGCTCGGGCAAAATGTGAATGCCTATCAGCATGATGGAGTGGACTTCGCTCAGCTACTATATATGGTGGCAGATATGCCGCATGTGGAACGTGTAAGATTTACCAGTGCCCACCCAGTAGAATTTAATGATGAACAGATAAAGTGCTATGGCGAGATTCCTCAGTTGGCTAAGCACCTACATTTACCAGTCCAGTGTGGTGCCGATAGGGTGTTGGCCTTGATGAAGCGTGGTCATACTGTATTGGAGTATAAAGAGAGGATATATAAGTTGCGCGAGCTATGTCCCGGCATAGCAATAAGTTCCGATTTCATAGTCGGCTTCCCCGGTGAAACAGATGAAGAACATCAGGCAACCATAAACCTAGTAGAAGCAATAGGGTTTGATAAGTCATTTAGCTTCGTCTATAGCCAACGTCCTGGAACTCCAGCTGCAGCTTTGCCTGATAAGACCTCCAAGGAAAATAAATTAGTAAGATTACATCAACTGCAAGAATTATTAGACCAGCAGACCGAAGACATCGGCAAGAAAATGATTGGCACCACTTGCAAGGTTTTAGTGGATGATTATTCACGCAAAGATCCAGGCCGATTACAAGGGAGGACGGAGTGTAACCGTTTGGTCAATTTTCAATCTTCTGACTCGTCGCTCATAGGAGAGTTTGTGCAGGTAGAAATCCTTGACTCCTCTCGCACTTTTATGCGTGGGAATTTGCTAGCCAAGGAGGGGGAATTAAGCGAGACATCATTAAAAGAAAACCAGCAGACCGAAGACAACAGCAAGATTGCTGTTTGACATACATATAGCAACTGGATAATAGCTAGATAATAACTAGATAATAATTATAGCCAGCATAAAAAAACTTGAACAAGACCTCTAACATATTCGTAATATCAGCCCCCTCAGGTGGTGGCAAGACCAGTTTGGTCAATGGTCTTCTGGAGCAAGTTGATAATCTACGTCTCTCCATATCCTACACTACTCGCGATAAAAGGGAGGGGGAAGAACATGGCAAGAACTATTACTTTGTAAAGGAAGATGAATTTAAGCGAATGCAGAGTGAAAGCAAATTCATAGAAGATGCCGAGGTCTTCGGTAACTACTATGGCACTGCCAAAGAAAAAGTCACCAAGCTATTAGATGAAGGCATAGATGTGGTTTTGGAAATTGATTGGCAAGGGGCAAAACAAATCAAAGAGAACTTTCCCGAGGCATTACTCATATTCGTCTTGCCTCCAGGGCTTGACACACTGAAACAACGTTTAGAAAGCCGTGCTAAAGATGATAGCCAAACGATTCAACGCCGCTTAAGCCAAGCAACCCATGAAATATCCAACTATAAGTTATTTGATTATCTGGTTGTGAATGATGATTTTAATGAGTGTTTAGGACAAATAATTAGCATAGTGAATGCTACTCGCCTTAAGCGTAGCAGACGTGAGCTTGATCTCAGGGATCTCCTGAAAAAATTAATCCCATAACTATTCATAACTATATAGATATGTAGCTATTAGTTAAGCAAGATTCTTTGATTAATCCAGAATAATAAAAAAAAGTTAATAAAACTACACTTTTATTATTAAATATCTTGTATTTTGGTCAAATGTGTAGGATAATATAATTGCTTGACGAAGATAGAAGATAGGAACCACCTGATACCATTCCGAACTCAGAAGTGAAACTATCTTTCGCCGATGGTAGTGTGGGTTTCCCATGTGAGAGTAGGGCATTGTCAAGCATTTTTTATTTAAACTGCTTAAATAT
>JAAOII010000206.1 GCA_015163845.1 Candidatus Portiera sp. | reverse complement strand
TTTGAGTTGTTCTAGGTTGTTGAACTCTAAGTTGATGGTGTGCTTGACCATCTCAGGTGGAACGCCGGGGGAACTAGGGTTGGACATGGATAGGACGCCTGAGCCGGCCTGGGCTAATAGCGAGTCACTATGACCATGATAGCAGCCGTTGAATTTGATTAGTTTGGGGCGGTCGGTATATCCTCTGGCTAGGCGGATGGCGCTCATGGTGGCTTCGGTGCCAGAGTTGACCATGCGGAGCATTTCTACAGAGGGTAACATCTTGCTCACCTGCTCTGCCATTTCTATTTCGGAGAAAGTGGGGGCACCATAACTTACACCTTTTAGTGCTTGCTCTTTGAGAATGTCTGCCGCTTCTTCTTTGCCATGCCCAAGGATCATAGCTCCCCAAGAACATATCAAGTCCAGATACTCTTTGCCGTCTCTGCCATAGAGATAGGCATCACTAGCTCTTTCAATAAATACGGGTGTGCCGCCAACTGACTTGAATGACCGCACTGGTGAATTGACACCACCAGGAATAACCTGCCGCGCCCTATCTAATAAATCTTTATCGTTGGTTTTCATTATTCTATTTTGGTTGGTGTTGGTTTAAGTTATTCCTAGTAATCATACATTTCAAAGTTACTTATAATGACATCTTCTTCTTTGTATTCAACTTCTTTATATTCAGAGCTTTTATCTGATGCCTCCTTCCCTAATAATTGGATTAGCTTATTTGCAATTATATGGGTATGCCTATCTTCAAATATAACTATTTTCTGTTTACCAGAATTGGTAGCACTTAGTGATACACCATATTCTCCTACCATATTAATCAAGACCACTTTCATTATTTTAGAAAGCAGTATCTCCCAACATTTCCCATTGCCAACAAAAACAATCCTCTTATTCGTAATAGTTAATATTCCACTATCATTATGTGCTATTTCATCATACGAGATAACATCACCAGCACTTTGACCTAAACGCACGCTCATCCCTCTAACAACGCGGAGAGAGACACCAGAAGAACGTCCTTCTACTCGTCTTTTGGTTTTCTCTTGATAAAAGTCACTTGCTTCCTCAAAATAGCTGGCCTCACCTTTTTTTAGCATTATGCTACTATGGATTGGTTTTAAGTCTTTTATTTTGGTATTCTCTATTTTTTCAGAAATATTAAGTAATTTGATGTCTTCTGCCGTAGTATTAAGTAAGTTATAAAAGACATGTTCCATATTGACATTGATATCACTAATAAAAGTTCCAAATCTCTCTAAATCATCATAGGAAGCAATTTTCAACTTAGGTTTTTCAATCAGTTCTGTTAGGATTTCTTTATAGTCTCCTTGTCGCAGGTAAAAAGGTAGTAATTCAATTTGTTCAATAATCTTTTCGCTATCCAGTGTATTGTTTTCCAGTTCTTTAGATACGGATAACTTTAACTTCCCTAGTTGTTTCTTTGACTCTTCATCTCTATAAAAAGTTTGCCACCATTTATTAAGTGCTTTCATATTTTATATTGAATTAGTTGAAGTAAAGCATGCTGGCTATGCCGAGGAAGGCAACGAAGCCGATTATGTCGGTGAAGGTGGTGAGTATGACACCGCCTGCATTGGCTGGGTCTATGTTGTTGCGTTCTAAAAATATTGGTAGCATTACGCCGAGAGCTGAACCAATGAGTAGGTTGATGACCATGGCACCTGCCAGTGCGATGGATACTAGTTGGTCGTGGAACCATAGGTATGATAGCAAGCTTACTATGGTCGCCCATATTAAGCCATTGATGAAGCCCACCACTGTCTCGCGGGTGAATAGCCAGCGGATGTTGGATGTGGTTATTCGTCCCAATGCTTGGGCACGCACCATTATCGTCATTGATTGGATGCCAGCTATGCCTCCCATGCTGGCGACTATGGGCATGAGAATTGCGAGGGCGACT